>QIMB01000412.1 GCA_003233615.1 Nitrospirota bacterium | reverse complement strand
AGTTACGCTATTGAATTTGGCCATCCATATCGACCATTTTATGTGTCCAGTTGGTCGCATCGCGTAGGGCGGCCATTTGTTTTGAGGTATCGAAAATTAACCAGATTTTCTCTTCTAGCTCTTCTATCGGAGTGATTGACCGTTCATCCCGGAGCTTCCCTAAACTCCAGACGACTTCTGTCAGAACCGGAAAATCAATGTCTTCAGACGTTTTCATCTGTGGGAGATTCTCAATCAGATAATGAAGCATCGGTGGGGTAATCGTTGGATCACCCGTACGGGATCCAATTTCACCTAATCCTTTTGCGGCTGCCGCGCGAAGATGTGATTCAGTACGAGTTTGAAAGACTTTCGTCAATAAAGGAATCGCGTCGCTTCCAGTTGAGGCGAGAGCCACGATGGCCGGTTCTGCTAATTCTGAATCCTGAATTAAGTCTTTGAGATAGGGGAGGGCGCCATGGGCTTGCATGTTCGGTAAGAGCGACAATATCTTTAATTTTCTTGACGAGGCAGTATCGGGGTCTTTCAGTAGAGCGAAGAGGCGAGTATCATGCCCCCATTCCACAGCAAGCAGAACCGGAAAATCAAACGTGTGAAGACGTTGAGCTAATTGTGCAAGAGCATAGGGCCCAGATTTTGGCGCCTGAGCGGCTTTGGCTGCACGAACGGAGTCTTCGAAATCTGTTCGGGCTTCTGTCCGCCAACCAAGATCTCGTCCTCCTAATCGATACGTAAAGAGACAGGCCGGACCTGTCCATAGGCGAGCTGGAGCACCCATATGATCCGCATCGCCACCAGTCTTATTGATGCCAGACCATTTTTTTCGTTCTTCACATTTCACCATGAGCATGACATCAGATGGTGCCTCCCGGCTGGTGACAATTTCATAACCGAGGGTGCTCAGCTGTTCTTCGATGCTGTCCTGAATAGCTTGGCCATCACCTTTCCCTCGTTCCGTTAACGCTAAAACCTTCACCCAGATGGTTTGAATGGCCTGAAGTTGGGTTTTTTGTTCTGCCGTGAAATAGGTCCGGCGTGCCAATCCATCTGGTGCCACGGTCCCAAGAAACACGATGGCCAATACTGCACTGATTGCCCAAGCCCTCATGCTCTACCTCCTCAAAGAATATATCTCGATTTCTTAACTCACATGACCATCGAGATCTAATTGTTTATATGTCCAATTCGTCGCTTCACGCAGATCGGCCATTTCCTTGGAAGTATCAAAAATAAGCCAGACTTTTTCCTGAAGTTGGCCGATGGGTTCGAGGGATGGATCCCACCGTTGCTTGCCTATCGCCCAGACCACTTCGGTAAGGAGAGAAAAATCGATATCTTCAGAGGTCTTCAGGTGAGGTAGCAGGTTCGAGACATATGTGACCAAGGGGGGAATTGTTCGAGGGTCACCGGTCTTTGCTGCAAGGTTGCCTAACGCTTTTGCGGCTTCGGCCCTGATAGACGATTGAGTGCTGGTTTGAAAAAAGTCAATCAATAAAGGAATTGAATCAAGCCCTGCTCCTGCAAGTGCCTTGATAGTTTCTTGTTGAAGATCCGTCGACTCAAGGAGCTTCGTGAGTTGTGGTAAGGCCTCTTCTGCATGCATCTCACTCAAGACCGATAGCACTTTGACTTTTCGTAGCTTCGATGCGTTGGGATGGTCAAGCAGCTTGAGGAGACGCCCCACTTGCCCCCATTCTGCAGAGAGCAAGACGGGGAAGTCATATTCGTTAAGGCGTAAGTTCAAGTGTATCATGGCATAGTGCCCGGGATTATCAACGTTGGCTTTTTGTGCGGCTAGAATCGCGTCAGGAAACGATGTGCGAACTTCTTTGTTCCACTCTAAATCTCGTCGACCTACTAGATAGTTCAACAGACAGGCTGGTCCTTTCCAGAGTCGATCTGGAGCATCAGCAAGATCCATATCACCTCCAGTTGCCGAGATCCCTGTCCATGTTTTGCGTTCTTCGCATTTGACTCTGAATTCAATATCATGGGGCTGCGTCGAATCACTTGTTACCACATACTTCAGTTCTTTAAAGCGACTCGTAATTGTGTTGAGAAGCAGCGTGTTATCGGTTGGGCCCTTCTCTGTGAGAGCCAAAACTTTGATGAAGACAGTCTGAGCCGTGGCCAGTTGTGCCTTGTCTTCGGAGGAGAGATGAATCCTTCTGGCTTCGGTTAAGGATGGTGCAAGCCATAGGAGTATAAGTAGGCTACCCATAAACCAGAGTGTCTTCGTACGTTGCGTGTGAAAAAAACGTGTGCCCATTGCATGGACCCTCCTAAACGGAGAATGGGATGATGGCTGCGATTGCATAGAATGCAGTGAAGGAAGAGATTCCTCTCAATATACCTGTAAGCACGGAAGGGATCAACAAAAGTGCGGCAGAGATCTTAGCCTCTATCATGAGAGATTCAGTGTTCTTTTCATACACATGACTACCTAGTGGATTAGTTGAACCTATAGAGAGCTCCGGCTATACTCGCCTCATGATTGAGAATCAAAAAATTGCGTTTCTTGGCGCAGGGAACATGGCGGAAGCTTTGGTGTCTGGCATTATCACCGCAAAACTTTGTGAGCCTGCTTGCCTCTTTGCTTCGGATGTTTCAGCAACCAGGTTGGAAGTCCTGAAGGACCGGTATCACATTCAGGTAGGCGCAATAAATGTTGACGCCGTCTTGTGGGCGGATGTCGTCATCCTCTGCGTAAAACCTCAAGTATTAAATGAAGTCTTGCTCGACATTCAATCCAGCCTCTCTGAAAAACAACTTGTTATTTCTGTGGCAGCAGGAGTATCCATCGCAAGCATTCAGGCTACAATTGGACAAACCATCCCCCTGGTTCGCGCTATGCCCAATACTCCAGCCATCATTCAAGAAGGGGTGACGGCCTTAGCAGCTTGTAGTGGCTTATCCATAGCGCATGTACAAGACGCGCAACGTATTTTTGAATCAGTGGGGCAAGTCGTGGTTGTGGATGAATCATTGATGAATGCCGTGACAGGTCTCAGTGGTAGCGGTCCAGCCTATGTGTACCTAGCCATAGAGGCGCTTATCGATGGAGGGGTGCGGGTTGGGCTTCCCCGGCACGTGGCGCATACTTTAGCTGTGCAAACAGTTTTGGGAGCGGCAAAAATGGTCAAAGAGACCGGTGAACATCCAGCAGTACTCAAAGATCGCGTGACTTCGCCAGGAGGAACGACCATTGCTGGATTACAGCAGTTAGAAATTGGTGGATTACGCGCGACACTGATGGACGCAGTCGAAGCCGCGACGTATCGTTCTAGTGAGCTTGGGAAATAACATGTATAACCTACGTTGAGTGATTGTTATGGATGAGTACAGGTCACCATAAACAATTGCTTGATTGAGGCATGAATGTGAATGATTTGATGATGTTGTGGCTTACGAATATTAAGATTCTCATTCGAGAAAGGAGTTTAAGGTGCAATACTGGGTAAAAGTTGTATTTATTGACAATAAAGAGATTGAATTAAAGGATGCGATTCGACATACGATTAGTGATGATATGGAAATTCTAGAGATTGATACCCCTAAGGAAGTGATGATTATTCCACTCAAACAAATTAAATACTTTTCTTGTGATGCCACCGTTTTTTCGAATCAAAAAGCTGAATCTGTATGATGATATTGTTTGAGAGCTTTATTTCCAAGAATGAATATCCGAATATTATAAAATGGTAGAAATTATGGTAAATTGCGTTATCTTTGAGTGATCTAAGTATTTTTTGGTAGAATTTTCTTCAATTTGCTAGTGTGCACATACAATGGATACCGTTGCCGAAATTTTGTGAAAATCCATGATTCATGAGATCTTGTTTGGAAGTATGACATGTGACATCATAATGAATTCCCTCGTATCTATCTGTACATGCATTCCCTGCAATGGTTCGAACGGATTTCGGAATTAATGGGCTGTGTAAGGTAAGAAGACCATGCTCGATACACTGAAATATGGCTTTCAACAAGGTACGCTGATTTTGCTGTTAATAGGCGGACTTATCTTGTTGTGGGAAATTCCACAGTATGAAGGGAATGTTCTTTCTCATAAGGATAAAGTGCTTCAGTTAGGCACTCACTTACCTCCATATGAAATCACAACGTTCCTCAGACATATCACGACACGATTGCCAAATTATCGCGAAGAATTTCAGTACGCCCAAGACAAAACAGGAATTCCCTGGGTCTTATTGGCTTCTATGTCCTATCAAGAATCCAAATGGAATCGTCATGCGATCAGTCCAACCGGTGTTCGTGGTCTCATGATGTTGACCCGTTCGACGGCTGCAGATCTTGGTATTCAGAACCGCTTGGATCCCAAGAAAAGTATTGCCGGAGGTGCTCGATATTTAGCGCATTTGTATAGTCGTTTGCCAAACACTATCCAATCGTCAGACCGCATGTATCTCGCCTTAGCATCCTATAACGTTGGAATAGGGCATGTGAGAGATGCGCGATTGCTTGGTCGGCGTTTGGGGAAAAACCCAAACCAATGGGATGATCTTAAAGAGGTTCTCCCTCTTCTGGCTAAAAAAAAATATTATAAAGATCTCCCCCACCGCTACGCCCGAGGGTGGGAACCTGTGCAGTACGTCACACGTATTCGCGAATATCAAAAAATCCTCGATCAGGTCGTCAAGCAGGAAAAGAAGAATCCTCCTGTAAAAATCTAAGTTCCTCATTTTTTGTATTGAGAGGAAATCTTCTCTCAAACGCCTTTCTCATCGTTGTTTTCTCAGACAACACTTCGAATTCACACAACGGTAGAAGAATGCACGGTTTTTCCGTAAGAATGAGGTAAAACCTGCATTTTCTTAGAAGTCTTTTTCTGATCGATAATGGACGGAGGGCTAAGAACGTGTCCCTTGGTCTGTCAGTCGACAAAATTGAGTAACCACATAAGTGTTTATATCGTATACATTCATGCCCTAGGAATTCATACTTTAACAGGCAGTATTCTGGGTTTTTATTGTGGAATTGTGCTTCTTGTTAGATTTTTGTCGATTTTTGCAAGAATATTCGTAACTATTCAGCAAAAAAAATCGAAAAAGTCCTTGACACGGTTTTTTGATTTTTTTTCAATCTCAGCCGTCATCGCACCCTCGTCACCA
>QIMB01000093.1 GCA_003233615.1 Nitrospirota bacterium | reverse complement strand
TTGGGCAGGAAATTCCGACGGCCTTGTACCAAGCCGCAGCTGAAGTGCTGGCCTATGTCTATCGTTTGCGACAACCACAAGATCAAGCAAGTTAGGGAGAAGGAGAAGTCTTTTGGAATTCAAGCATGCGTCCTTATTCCACACGACGGGACGTATCGCGTTTGCTTCAACCGTCAGCCGAAATCCCTGATTAGTGCGTTTTTCTCTCAAGTTCTAAGGAAGTCTTATGGCCTTTGACAGTGAAGAACTCAAGCGTATGGCCTTTGACAGTGAAGAACTCAAGCGTGCACTGACTCCTGCACATTATGGGGATGTGCTGCTTCCGGTGGGTGTCGTGGGGCTGCTGCTGATCATGCTGCTTCCTCTTCCTCCGTTCATGCTGGATCTCTTTTTGTCCTTCAGCATCACGTTGGCGGTGTTGATTTTGCTCGTAACGATGAATTCGGGACGCCCGGCTGAATTTTCGGTCTTTCCGACGGTCGTCTTACTCACAACGCTCTATCGCTTGGCGTTGAATATTGCCTCCACACGCGCCATTTTATTGCATGGCAATGAAGGCCCGGCGGCTGCAGGGGAGGTGATTCGTGTGTTTGGTGAGTTTGTCGTCGGTGGGAATTTTGCCGTTGGCATCGTGGTCTTTTCTATTCTTGTCATCATAAATTTTGTGGTCATTACCAAAGGGGCCACCCGCATTGCCGAAGTGGCGGCCCGGTTTACTTTGGATGCGATGCCCGGGCGTCAGATGAGTATTGATGCGGATCTCAATGCCGGCATCATCGACGAAGGGGAAGCTCGAACACGACGAGAAATCATTGCACAGGAAGCCGATTTTTATGGCTCCATGGATGGTGCCAGTAAATTTGTCCGTGGGGATGCGATCGCTGCGTTGTTGATCATATTCATCAATGTGTTGGGCGGTCTCGGGATTGGGGTTCTGGATCACGGGATGTCGGTCATAGACGCCGCGAAACGGTTTACCCTGTTGACCGTAGGAGATGCCATTGTTGCACAGATCCCGGCGCTCATCATGTCTACGGCGGCCGGCATTATTATTACCCGTGTATCGACAGAGACCAGTCTGGGTCGTGACTTATCTGAGCAAGTCTTTTTTAACCCGCAGTTGGTCGGGGCGGTGGGAGGCATGTTGATCTTTTTAGGGTTGCTCCCGGGATTGCCTCATGTCGCCTTCTTACTTCTTGGAGGCATGATGGCAGGATTGGCCTATATGCTCTGGCAACGCAAACAAGCTGATGCCACCGCTGCCCTCTCACCATCTCCAACCAGTACAGGTGGAAAATCAGAAAAATCTGAAACGCCTGCCACCGAGTCAATTGATACCATTGCTCCGCCTGATCTCTTGGAATTACATGTGGGATACGGGCTTGTGCCGTTTGTGGATCATGCGCAAGGCGGAGAGCTTCTCGAACGCATACGAGCCATCCGTAAACAGACGGCGTTGGACATGGGATTCGTCGTGCCCTCGGTCCATATTCGGGATAACCTGCAGCTCAAGCCTCATGAGTACAGTATTTTGCTCAAAGGCATTCAAGTCGCGAAGGGTGAACTCATCCCCAGGCATTTATTAGCCATTAATCCGGGCAACGCCAAAAAGGGTTTAGAAGGCAAACCCGGGCAGGATCCATGTTTTGGTTTGCCGGCTGTCTGGATTGCGCCCAGCGAAAAAGAACGGGCGCAAATGGAAGGTTACACCGTTGTGGATGGTCCGGCCATTATTACCACACATTTAACGGAATTGATTAAAACCAATGGGCACGAATTGCTGGGTCGCCAAGAGGCCCAGAATTTGCTGGATAACCTCGCTAAGACGTACCCCAAGGTGGTGGATGAGCTCATTCCCACCCAATTATCGTTAGGAGTAGTAGTGAGAATCTTACGAAATCTATTACGTGAACGGGTATCTATTCGAGATTTACGGACGATTCTTGAATCTGTGGCCGATTACACCAGTGTGAGTAAGGATCCTGACACCCTGACGGAATATGCCCGGCAAAATCTATCCAGAACGATTTCTCATCAATATGCGAATGCCGATGGATTGGTGCATGTTGTCAGTTTGGACCCCATGTTAGATCGACGATTGACAGAAGTGATCAAACCAAGTGGGAGCAATCAAGAAGGATTATCTCCAAGTCTCTTTAATCAAGTTATTGCGGCTGTTCGGCAAGCGATTGAGCGAGTGGTCGCGCAAGGGTATCAACCGATTGTCCTATGCTCACAGTCGATCAGATCCCAAGTCTATAAGTTGGTGTCGCCAGGCGTTCATGCGCTGGCCGTTCTTTCACCGAATGAATTAGATCAGAAAACAAAAATTCAAGCTATTGAAGTTGTGAGGTTGCCACATGAAGTTGAAACGGTTTGAAGCTCTCTCCTTACAGGAAGCTCTCCAAGCAGTCAAAGCCGAACTAGGTCCAGAGGCGGTCGTTGTGTCCTCCCGCCGCATACAAAAAGCTGGCGGGTTGTTCGGTCTTCTCAGTCAATCCGTTATCGAGGTCACGGCCGCGGTGGATCGATCAGTAGAAACCGAAGGCGAACAACCGGCAGTCACGATCGATCGGTCACTTCAAACGTTAATAAAGAAACGGATTCCTTCTCTGTCGTCTTCGTCGGAACAGACACAAGAGAAAAAAACGCCTACTTTTTCGGAACAGTTGCAGGTCGCCACAGTATTGGACCCTGTCACGCAACATTTGCTTGAGATGAAAGAGGAAATTCAACGATTGCGGGAATCGCAAAAAGATCCAGAACACACCTTGGGCCCTTTGCGGCAAGAGTTAGAAGGGCTGCGCATTGTCGTAGGTGAAGTGCTGGGAAGTCAGATGCAAAAACGAATTGAAGGGTTGCCAGGAGACGTACTTGAGGATTATCAAGCCTTGGTGAGCCATGGTGTGGATTCTCAGCGTGCTCATCATTTGTTGCGCTCGGTTGTGGAGACGTTGGGGACAGCAGGACTTCGTAACCGGGACGCGGTGAAGGAACTCGTGCGAGAGCGAATGGAAGAATCCCTCGCCGTGTCCAATGCTTCTGTGACACGACAATATGGACAAAAAATTATGATGTTGGTCGGACCGACAGGAGTAGGCAAAACGACGACCATTGCCAAACTTGCAGGATTGGCCCGGCAGCAAGATGAACGGCAGCGGACGGTGTTGATTACCTTGGATACGTATCGAGTCGCTGCGGTCGAACAACTGCGGGTCTTTGCAAAAATCCTGAAAATTCCCTTAGACGTTGCGGTGTCACAGCAAGACTTTTTGGCCTGTTTAGAGCGGCACCAGCAGGCGGACTTGATTCTCATTGACACGGCCGGTCGAAGCCCTAAAGATCAGGCCGGGCATGAGGAACTGGTGGCGATGACACGTGGATCGTTCAACATTGAAACCCATCTCGTCTTGGCAGCGCCGGTGGCAGAGTCCGTGCAAATGGATACGATCCGCCGATATCAAACCCTGCCTATTCACAAAATGATTATGACGAAACTCGATGAAACCTCGAGATTCGGAGGTATGTACAACGTGTTGTCTCAGGCAGGAATACCCGTGTCCTATCTTTCGGCAGGACAGCGCGTACCAGAAGACTTAGATGTTGCCACGCGTCCTCGTCTTGCCGACCTGGTGTTGGGCGCGCGCGCGACGACTGTGAATGCGGAACAACCTGTTGTCGCAGAGTTGGCGTACTAATGACTCTATCCACCATGTCGTCCACGAGACGACCAGGAGTTCCCAGGCCTCGACGATTGGATCAAGCGAGTGGTTTACGTGCAGCCATGCATCCAACACCACCGGCACGGCGACAGGTCCAAGTGATCGCGGTGAGTTCAGGAAAGGGGGGGGTAGGGAAATCTAATATAGTCGCGAATTTAGCCGTTGCGTCTGCTCGTCAGGGACAAAACGTGATGGTTATGGATGCGGACTTGGCACTGGGTAATATAGATATTCTCTTAGGTCTGACACCGCAATATACCATTGAAGACGTGTTTGCAGGTCAACGTCGGTTGGAAGAAGTGCTGGTTACAGGTCCCGAAGGCATTCAGCTGCTCCCTGCGACTTCAGGTGGCCAAGCTTTTAAGCAACTGACTCATGAGCAACAGTTGCGCTTGCAAACGGCCTTTTTGGAGCTGCCCACTCCGCCGGATTTATTGCTCATCGATTGTGCGGCGGGGATTTCGGCCAATGTCTTGTACTTTAGTCTGGTCGCGCATGAAACTGTCGTGCTCGTGTCACCAGATCCGACGTCTCTGACCGATGCCTATGCCCTCATCAAAATTCTGTCCACGCGCTATCACTTGCGGACATTTCGGTTGTTGGTCAACAAAGTCAAGCATACCAAAGAGGGCAAAGAAGTCTTTCGCAAATTGAGTTTAGTGACTGATCGGTTTTTGTCTGTCTCGTTGGATTATATGGGCTGTATCCCCTCAGATGAATACGTCACCATGGCGGTCGTGCAACAACGCGCAGTCTGTGAACTTTACCCCCGAGCGCCGGCCAGCCGTGCGTTAACCTTGCTTGCGTCGATGCTTCATGACTGGAGAGACACTCAGGCCTGGCAAGGAGGCTTTCAATTATTTGGACCATCGGCCTTAGCCGCGACTCGAACCGTGACGGAAGGATGACGAATGAAACAAGGTGCGGTAACAGCGATTCCTGAAAAAGCCAAGACTGCGCTTCCGACGAAGCTTTCGTTGACCACAGAAGAGCGCGAAACAATGATTAAGGAGTTTTTGTCGGTCATCAAATACATGGCAATGCGGTTGGCAATGCGAGTGTCGAGTGGGCTCAACGTCGAAGATCTCATGAGTGCGGGGATGGTGGGTTTATTGGATGCCTTAACAAAATTCGACCCTTCCCGGGAAATTAAATTCCGGACCTATGCAGAATTTCGCATTCGTGGCGCGATGTTGGACGAAATACGTGCAATGGATTGGGTTCCTCGATCACTCCGAGAACGTATCGGAAAGATTCATCATGCCACCAATGAATGGACGAAACGAAAAGGCCGTCCTCCGACAGAAGCGGAACTGGCCGAATCCCTGGGCATGGAAACACGCGAAGTCGATGAAACGCTGCTTCAAGCCAAAGGGGCAGTTGTGTTGAGTTTAGATGATTTAGGCAGCAACGACGAAGATGCACACCCCATCTTAGATGCCCTCGCCGACCGTGATCAGCCGAGTCCTTTAGACTCACTGGTTTCGGAAGATGCACGTCATGCGTTAGTCGATGCGATCGAGCGGCTTCCCGAACGCCAACGCCTGGTTCTCACCCTATATTACTTTGAAGAACTCACCATGAAAGAAATCGGGGTCATACTGCATGTGACAGAATCCCGCATCTGTCAACTTCATGCCCAAGCCATGATCCGACTCAAAGCGCTCCTCCACAATCGCCTCTCAAGATGAA
>QIMB01000368.1 GCA_003233615.1 Nitrospirota bacterium | reverse complement strand
CTGCAGCTCCGGCGTGAACAGTTCATCAGCGGTGGCAAGCGGTAAAGTGAAGTAGCTAGCAGGGAATGATGCATAGGCTTCGGCACTGAGCAATGAGGTGTTTAATCCGACGGTCACCCCGAAGTTCATGTTACGAAATGAATGCATGACTCCCAGGAACGGTACTCCAACCATCACGACGCGTGTGAGTGATTCTTTCCCTTTCCATGTCTCAGTGGCAGACTCCATATCCTGCGTGCCATATCGCAGATAGTAGCTTGCAATCAGGCCACCCATACTATGAGCTATGACGGAAATATCGTTTTTCCCCTCGATTCGGAGTTGGTGAATGAGATTGTCTAAATTTCGAACCGCCTGCATTAGATCATCCCTCCAGTCATAGACAAGTGGAATCACCTTTCGGTTCTTCTTGTTGAAGCGGCGTAGCTGGTTTATCAACGAGCCATAGACGTCAATGGAATAGAAGAAGGGAACGACGTCAACTTTTTTGAGAATGCCTTCAGGTTTTAAGTCGACTGTTTTTTGAAATCCAAGACCAGGCACTGGAAGAGTCAACGCCTGGTTACCGAACAGGGCCTGGCTGAGAGAAATGAAAATGAGTTTGCCATCGGCCTCTTGCACCAAACGCGTTCCGTAATAACCTGGTATGACGATAATGGCTGACTCGACAGTGCTAACATGATTCGGTGCGGAGGTGGGTTGCCGGTTACAAGCGGACAACGATGCGATCATTAGCAGAGTGCATAGAAATTTCATAAAGGATGCCAGTGTTCGAAACGCTATCGTGGACATTCGAAAATGAATGCGGGCGCTTGAATGAGCAACAAAGTCATTGCTGTTCCCAGCCCATGTTGCTTTTCTGTTTGAAAGCGATAGTACGTGAACGCGCGATTGGCTGCTCAGGACTGAAATATACTTAATATCCATCTCGCTTTATACAAAGATTCTTGAGGGAAACTTTGTCTCGCTCACAAGTTCGTGTCAGCAAGTGATGATGGGCTGACGAGTCTGTCACTGCAACGAGTTTACGTTGTTGGGAGATCTGAATTGTATAGATCAAAGAAGCTGAGGTTTTAATCAGTGCCCACCTGTAATCGAATTGAATCACGTCTGTTCCATGAAGCCGTTGACGGCTCATAGCTTGAGTCGTTTCCACATCAATGGATCTGGTGGCCGAAATTGAAGCCATTCAGGCTTCGGAGGATATTCGGAAAGTTTGGATGTTCCCTCCTTAGAGTCGGTAAATAGCCCACGCTGAAAGCGATAATCGTTCAGGATGAATTCTTGAAAAGCGTTTCGCCATTGCGGATCTGCTAAATCACGATTGATGGCCATAACCATATCAGGTGCGAGCGGGCCACTGACGTTATGGCCTTGCACAATGCGACCAGCATGTAAATGGTCCGGGTAATAATCGCCCATGCGATCAGGGAAGGCCGTTGTCCCCATCATCGGCGTAAGCTGGAGGGCCATGAAATCTCGAAAGTGGACAATCTCATACTCTGCTAATAGTCGGTTGAGTGTCTGTTCATGACAGAGATGAAAAGGGTAGTAGAGGGCATTCATCGTTGGACAAAAAATTTAAAGCGAAAGATTATGTTTAGCAGGACATACGCGAAGTGTGGTTTGTGTTGAACGGGTAGGGGGACATTTTGCACTTCTTTTTCTATGGCATTAATATAAAGAAAAGGTTTAAATTGTAGCGAATGACTTTATGGTCTCATCTTGAATGAATATTACTATTTTTCTAGAAGACATAAAGTCGCATATATTCAATGTAGTAAATGCTGTCAGTGTTATTGTGAATTATGAATATAAAGTAAAAGATAATTGTATACTTTAATATGAAAGGCTAATTTTTGTGTATTATTGTAGCGTATTTTTGTCTAGGATAGGATGAAGGCAATACAAGGTTCAAGGCACACTCGGATTCTTCATGCACTTAGTTGAAGGGTGACGTAGGGAGTCAAAAAATAGGTGACAACGGAAATGAGCATTCCCAGAGCCGCCCCTAGCAATCCACTTATATAGACTCCAAAAAGAGGAAACACAAACATGATAAGGATCATGATGAGGGCAATGTTCTTATGCCCTTCATAAAAGGCCTTACGTTGATTGCTTTTGAGAGAGTCCGTCAAAGATACAGTGGAAGGCATGGAAGTCAGGGAGCGGGAAAAACTGCGTATAGGGTTGTATGATATAAGGGATGGCAAGTGATCAGCAATGACTGTCTCTTTACTCAGGAGTGTGGCTTATCTCGGACTTTGAGTGTGGCAACTCTATGCTAAGTGTTTTTTTGTAAGGGTAATTTGTCTGAAGCCCTCTACATTTCCTCCCCATCTTCAAGACAGGCGGTACATTCATCCATTTTTGGATCGCCGTGCTTACTGCAAAAATGCTGAGCGCATTTCCCACACGTCATAAAGCTCATCCGGACCCACCCTTCTTCACCACACACATAACAATTCTTTTCTCGTTTCGCTTTTGGCATCTTATTTTTCCTTTAACGCGATTTCATCTAAATAGATACACACCTATTGGGCTAATGATGACGATTATGTTGTTTCCTATAGCGTGC
Source organism: Nitrospirota bacterium (assembly GCA_003233615.1). Taxonomy (GTDB): domain Bacteria; phylum Nitrospirota; class Nitrospiria; order Nitrospirales; family UBA8639; genus Nitrospira_E. The sequence continues at coordinate 7,896 of QIMB01000368.1, read as the reverse complement.
GTGGACATCGACAGGCAATTGGCACAAAGAGTTGAGACGGTCGTCTATCTGTAACCTGAGTTGAGCGATTTGTATGGATGAGATGCGCCAAGACCTTGAGATGACAGGGTTTTTGAAAAATGTTGGCAGACCCGTTTGGTCTGTCGAGGTTTTTCACAATCGTTGTCGCACAAGGGATTAGTGCAGATCGCCATAGATAATCGCTCAATTCAGGGTTACATGATGTCCGGTGTGATGCTGATGAGGAATAAGAAGGGAAGCGTACAATATGAGTCAAGGTCATGGCAAATGCCGAAGATAAAGATTTGGAGATTGGCTTCTTTCCAAGTGTGTAGGGTTTTAAAGACATTGTTCTGGTCCGAAGGAAGTTTCAGAATCTGATTGCCAAATTGACTACATTTTGGGTATTTCTATAGCGATGTTTTCATGATGGACTCGACGCTCGCTCAAGTTGAAGATCTTGTAACGTCATCAAGAAAGGAACACAGCATGGCATGTGCTCGATGTGGCGGACTGATTGTGAAAGAGTCGGTGTACGATCGTGAAGGAAGCAGTCAACAAATTCTAATGGACCGTTGTCTGCAATGCGGCCATATAGAGGATCCTGTGAGCGCTCGCAATCGTGCACAGGGCAGCCTGCCCGCAAACCAGAAAGGCAAAGTGCGACGTGACCCTGAACATCCGTACCCTCCGATTCAATTAGCCAAAGGGTAGAATGAAGCTACGTCGGCACCAACGGGAACTAGAGCACATCTGCAAAGACATTTTGGACGGGAGACATGTGAGGGACATTGTGTGTGCCGTCACACCCGGTGGAGGAAAAAGTCTGCTGCCACAGATCTTAGCGGCACGGTTGATTCCCGCGGTAGCCGATGCGCTGTGTTGGATTGTCCCACGCAGTGTCTTGCAAGATCAGGGTGCGCGTGGATTTCAAAATCCAACCCACCGGGCTGTATTGGGACATGGGTTGGAGGCCATGATGACCACGAATCAAGCCAATCCAACGAAGGGTTGTGCTGCCTACGTGACGACCTATCAGGCTCTTGCGGCCGACACCCGAAAAACCAATGCCAAAGAATTTCGCCGGAAACGGTATCTCCTCGTTCTGGATGAGCCGCATCATCTTGAAGAAGGCGGCCTGTGGCATGAAGCTATTCAGCCGTTGTATGACCAAGCTGTCCTGCGAGTGTTAATGAGTGGGACGTTCGAGCGCGGGGAAGGATCCCCGATCGCTTTTCTACCCTATACCAACACAGATCGTGGAGATCGTATTGACTGGAGTCATACGGAATCCCGGGCTATCATTCGATACACCTTGGCTGATGCCTTGCACGAACAAGCCTGTATTGATCTGATTGTCCATTACGCAAACTGCCAGGCGACATGGTTGGATACCCAGGGGATCGAACATCATGTTGAAAGTCTCGCGCATGCAGGGAAACAATCTTCCGCGGCACTGCTCACGGCGCTCAAGACAGAAGCTGCGCTAGAACTATTGAATACAGGGGTGAAGGATTGGCAGGTGTATCGCGCCACCCATCCTCGCTCGAAACTCCTGGTTGTGGCAGCCAACATTGAGCAGGCGCAGAAATATACAGCGTGGCTCCAATCTCGTGGTGTTCCGGCTATCATTGCCACGAGTGATGATTCTACCGCAGCGTATCAAGCCATTAAAGCCTTTAAACGACAAGGCCGTGGGGCCGTAGATTGTCTCATTACCGTGGCAATGGCGTATGAAGGGTTGGATGTTCCTGCCATTACCCATCTCATTTGTTTAACACATATCCGGACCAAGCCTTGGATTGAACAGGTTGTGCATCGTGCGACACGGATGGATCCGCTCGCTGGACCCTATACTGAGCAACGGGCCTACATTTATGCCCCTGATGACCGACCGTTTCGAGAATGTTTAGAGTACATTCTATCGCAGCGGAACACGGCTATTGCTGGTTCTGCGTCGTCATCTGAGTTGTTGGGAGATGAGGCTTCTCCGAACGGCCTGGAGTTGTTTCCCAGAACTGATCGTGAAGAATCGAGTATCCAACCATTACATTCGGGTGTTCTTGGGATGAGTAATCAAGCGTTGTGGGCTAATCTGGTCGTGCCTGCTCAATCAGAAATCTATCAGGAAACACCCAAAGAACGGTTGGATCGCTTGCGACAGCAAATCGAAAAACATGTCCGCACCCACGAGCAGTCGCGAAAACTTGCACATGGCACCGTGAACCGGGCTGTCTATTCGCAGTTTCGAAAATCGCGTACAGCCATGACCGAACGTGAACTCCACAAGGTCATGAAATGGGTCAACAAAGCATATCCACTGTAGCCGGTCTCAGCGTATCATCAAGATATCACTCGCTGACAAAACTTGAATCTCCGTTTACCATGCCCAATTCACTCAGTCAGAATTCTCCCTATCAGGGCCCGGCTTTCTGGTCGTATGGATTTCGCCCATTTTTTTTAAGTGCTGCGTTCTTTGCAGGAATTGCCATCCCCGCCTGGGTTGTGATCGTGTCCGGGATAGAGGATGTGACGTTCCTGTATCCGCCACGAGAGTGGCATGTGCATGAGATGGTCTTTGGTTTTCTCCCCTGTGTCATGACCGGGTTTTTGCTCACTGCCATTCCCAATTGGACTGAGCGTCCTCCGATGAGAGGAGTGTCGCTGACGCTTCTTTGGGTCCTTTGGCTAGTCGGACGCGTGGTCATGACGGCTTCCTGGGTTTCGGCAATGATTGATAGTGCATTTCTCCTGGTGGTTGCAAGTATTGTGTGGCGCGAGATTGTTGTGGCAAAGGCGTGGGACCGATTGCCAATAGGCGTGTTAATGAGTCTGTACGCATGCGCCAACATACTCTTTCATGAGCTGTTGATGAGGCAGGGTACTGCAGATGTGGCGGTGCGAATGGCGCTGACAATTATCATGCTATTGTTGGCTATGATTGGTGGAACAATCACTCAAAGTTTTACTGAAGATGCCCTGGCTGAAGACGCTATTCCTAAACAGCCTGTGTTATTTTCCCCTTTTGACGGTTTCTCAATTGTGTTTCTCGGAGTGACGGCAGTGGCTTGGATGATTGCCCCTGAGGCAAGGGGCGTTGGGTATGCCTTCGTGTGTGCCGGAGTGCTCCATTTATTTCGTCTGAGCCGTTGGTATGGTTGGCTTACATGGCGTAAGCCCTTCGTCTGTATACTGCATGTAGGATATGGTTGGTTGGCCATGTCTTTTTTGCTTTTTGGCGGATCCATCCTTGGCATCGGGTTGCATCCGGAAGATGCCATTCATGCACTCACCACGGGAGCGATGGGTGTGATGACCTTAGCCGTCATGACTCGGGCGAGTCTTGGGCATACCGGACGCAAAAAGCATGCGGATCCCTTGACGGTCATGATATATTTCCTGGTGAATCTAGGAGCGATGCTGCGAGTCTTTGGCCCGAGTCTCGATCTATCGCGCGATCTTGGTATGGCCATGGCCGCAGGATGTTGGAGCGGAGCCTATCTGTTGTTTGTCATTGGCTATGGACACATCTTGTTTGGACAAAATCTGGAAGAAGCGAGAAGGTAGAAGTACACAGTGAATAATCCTAAAAGGTAATATCAGATGTCTATACAATGGTTCCCCGGGCACATGAATACGGCGCGCAGAGAAGCGGTCAAAACAATGGAGACAATTGATGTCATTGTCGAGGTCCTGGATGCGCGAATGCCTGAGGCGAGCAGTAATCCATTGATCACTGAGCTAAGGCAGCATCGTCAGCGTCCGTGTTTGAAGGTGCTCAATAAAGCCGATCTTGCTGACCCTGCCATTACACAAACGTGGTTGGATGTGTATAACCAGGAATCTGGCATCAATGCTGTGGCCCTTTCCTGCAACAAGCCAGGCCAAGCGTCGAAGGTACCCAAGCTTTGTCAGGCTTTGGCGCCTCATCGGAATAGCAGTACCAAGCCGTTACGCATGTTCATCATGGGTATTCCTAACGTGGGCAAATCGACATTTATGAACATGTTGATCAATCGTCGTCTTGCCAAGGTCGGTAACGAACCCGCTGTGACCAAAATGCAGCAGCGTCACACCCTGAATGACCATATGACGCTCATTGATTCACCAGGCTTATTGTGGCCAAAGATCGAAGACCCGGTCGTGGGTTTCATGCTGGCCGCCATCCATGCGATTGGCGCGAATGCTGTCGTCGATGAAGAAATTGCTGAATTTCTTGCTACCCTCCTACTGGCACGCTACCCTGATTTATTGACGAAGCGTTATGGCTTTGCAATAGATGGGTTAGATGGCGAAGGTGTTCTCGAAGCCATTGCCAGAAAACGGGGCTGTCTGCGGAAAGGCAAGGGCGGGGAGCTGGACAGGGAAAAGTCTGCGAGAATTCTACTCACGGAATATCGCAACGGTACTCTCGGTCGTACCACCTTGGAGACACCAGAATCGCCTCGCTAGCTTTCCATCATCTCCAACCGAGTATCAAATTCATGGCCGCAGGACACGCACCGGATACAGTCGGATTCGACCATCGGTTCGTCATCCCGAATGCCCATGCCGCCACAATCCGGACATCGCGCTAAATGCAACACTTCGTCTTGGAGATTTTCATACCGGGTGCCCCGCAAACAAAAAATCGGTTGGCCATCAAGCAACCATGGTTGGCAAGCTTTATCCACAACAGGAAGGGTCACATAATGATGGGCCGCATAATCCTGAACCGCCTCATGGGTGGTGAGACCATCCTTGATAAGCTTCCCAGTTTTTGCATCATTGATGCTGCCATCTTTCACGACAGCCTTCGTTGGCCCCATGAAATACCTCCTTGTGACAGGATGGATCTAATTGTCAACGGATGTGCTACGACCAGTATGCCATAACGACCTACCGTAAGGACAAGATGTTGGAAAGGTATCCCTTCACCGTAAGACTCCAGAAACCCATGTGTCTGTTTTCTAGCCCTAGGCTTCTTTGTTGTCGAATTCATTTCTGACGGAGGAACCGAGGACGATCCCGGATTGCGATCATGCGGATCAGATCGCGTACCGAAAGAATTCCGACGATTTTCTGATTTTCCGTGACGGGCAGATGGCGGATCCATTTTTCTGCCATGAGGTCACTGGCATCATGGATCGTCCGATTAATATCGATACCAATGAGGGGGTGATTCATCACGGCCTTGGTCGTGAGTGCGTAGGCATCTTCTTCCTCACTCAGCACTTTTTGAACAAGATCGCGTTCAGTCACAATGCCTTTTAACGCCTCATCTTGCCTGACCAAAAGGGCGCCGACTTTTTTGCTGGCCATTTGTTGTACCGCCTGTTGAACGGGTGCGTCGCTGTCGATGGTTTCAATTGATGTTTGCATTAACACGCTGAGTGGGCGATACACATTATCTAATTCTCGGATGGGGCCGGACTCGGCATACACAAAAAACCTGACGAGATCACGAATCGAAATCAACCCGACAATTTCTTCACCCTCCGTGACGCACAGATGGCGAACGCCCTGTTGTTCCATAACATGACTTGCGTCAAGCATGGGTCTATGGCTCGCAATTGTGTGTAAGGGGCTCGACATGATTTGACCCACAGGCGTATTGGCATCGGGCCGATCGGCGGCCATTACTTTGCGAACCAAATCCGTCTCCGACACCAACCCTAAGATCGGTTGCTGATCGGTATCAGCGCCCTCTCCTTGAACAACCAGGCAACTAATACGCTTATCTGTCATAAGGACAGCAGCTTCCATAGCGGTGGTCGTTGCGCTGATCAGTTCAAGATCTCGCTCCATAAATTCTGCAATAGCTACCGAAAGAAGCTCACTCATAATAGATGCACCCAATTGGTTGAAAGGTGAATGGCAGAAATTGTTCGCTGATTTTCGTTAAAAATAGTCAAATACTATAACATAGTGACTGCGTTTTAGGGAGGCGAGGTGGATTAGGGAACTCGTCGTAGAAAATGTGCGTAATTGCGTGAGCACAGAGCTGATAACAGAATGCAGTGATGCTCGGTGTCGTACGAGCCATAGAATCCAAGGAATTCGTGAACGTTCTTAAGGGCTATTATGGAGTAGGTGTGCAACGAGGAAGTTCCATACCGGGAGGGAGAGAAGAGCTATCCCAGCGCGGAATAAGGGGAGGAATGCCGAGTGAGTCCGCCGCATTCATCGCCGGCTCAACATGATCCACGAGCACAAAAGCAATTCCGCGGTCATATAAGTCGTGTAGTTCTTGTTGTAACTCTTCTTCGTCATCTTCTCTGAGCCACGAATAGTTCACCCGCACTCCGCCGTCATTCAAGCGATCCATTGTGTCTTGGCTTGGTTTTCCGCGTATGAAAGGGATATACGGTACTGTAATAAGTTGGATGAATTCCGCACAGGAATCAATAGTGGCATCAATGTACTGGCAACGAAAGATTTCCCGGCTCATATTGGCAATCCAGCTTTGTACCCCGGTCTCCTTCGCAACCTTACGTATAGCGGGAACAGCCTTATTGCGCGCGGCGAAGATGACTTGGTCAAAGCGATCGACTTTGGCAACTGTTTCTGCAACCAGCTTGGCAATGTGAGGATCGTTATCTTTGATATCCACATTGATCCAGATATTTTTCGGCATGACGGCGAGTGCTTCTTCGAGTGTGGGGATACCTTCCTTTTCTTCCTCTCCCGTACAAGCTTCAAATCGTAGGCTGTGTACTTCAGTGAGCGTTGACTCAGAGATGCGCAGCATGTGCCCATCTACGTCTGTCACATGATCGTCGTGTGCGACGACGATTACATCGTTGGCTGTGGTGCGCACATCAAGCTCGATCTGGTGGACGCCAAGACAGATGGCTCGCTGAAACGCACCGATCGTGTTCGAAGGGCATCCAAGCAGGCCTCCGCGGTGGGCCGAGATGCCGCGCTTCGGGAGTCCGGGCTTCGGGGTGTGAGAGGGCTCACTCGCAACCGAAAGCGAAGCATAGCCCAGCAAGAACATTGTACTTGCAAGTGGGATTCCGAGTACTCGCCATGCCACCCATTGCGATTTCGCGCCGATCCAGCCCCATCTCATCGTACACCTCGCGTATATGAGTGTTGTCCAATGAAAAATGTGGAAAGGGTAAGACACATGATTGTTCTGTAAGACTGAAGCACAATGTCCTTTCAATATTTCGTCAATTCTCGATCACTGACTCAGGAGGAACCCCACCCACCATCGCCATGATGATCGCAAGGATGACGGCTTGCAGAACCCACCCGATAAGACAGACCGCAATGGCGCGGTACGTACTCTGATAATCCAAGGCTTGGCGCACAGCAATGACCATGGCGGCTAGCATCCACATACTCGCAAGGAGATTCAGAATCATGCCAAGGCCTGGAATGATAGCAAAAACTCGAATCATGCCCGGGGCACTTGAGAAACCGATTGTCCGTAACAGTTCACCAAGATCAGCAGAGGTTTGGGGTTCAGACAGAAGTTTCGTCCCAATAATATAGGTCAGAAAAGCCCAGAGATACCATCCAATCAGCGATCCCACCGTGCCGATCATGAGTCCCATCATTCCAGCATCCTGCATAAACCCAATTCCACCAGCCAAGCTGGATAGCACGACCACTCCCATTGCCTGACCCATCGAGCCTTTGTCAGCTTCCACTTCTTCATACAGGTTCACGTCGAGCTTGGCCGCACGTATCATCCGATCAACAAATGGGGTCATGATATTTACCTTTCATTCACGAGGGATACAATTGAAGGATTGTGCCCTATTGTTTTTTAACTTTCAATCAAGACATTTCAGGACTTCATCGCCCTTTCAGGCTTCGTTCCGAAGAGGGACGAAGGGTGGCGTGAAGGTGAAGGCGTAATTGGACGCTACAGCACTCTACAGAAAAAGACAACAAGCCATGTAT
>QIMB01000021.1 GCA_003233615.1 Nitrospirota bacterium | reverse complement strand
CCAATATATGATTAGTGATCAAGGGATTTTCAGTTTTGGGGACGGATCAGATGGTGATGTAACAATTTCCTCCAACACAACACTTACTTCCGATAAATACTACAACAAGCTCACTATAAATACCGGGGTTACTCTTAATCTGGGGGGTTATAGAGTTTTTGTAAAAGACGAATTAAAAATTAAAGGAACTGGGGGAATTGCTAGAGACGGCGCTGATGGAAACAACGGGGATAATGGAGCGCAAACAACAGCAGGGGCTGGAGGAGGAGGTCAATCTCTCACTGATGGGTATTTGAAAGGGTCTCCTTCATCTGGTGCCGGAGGAAATGGAAGTGACAATTTCAATGGTGGGGTGGGCACAGCCACCCCCGGCGGAGTTGGGACAAATGTGTCAAATTCCATTAACGATCAAAATGGAGCAAATGCTGGCGCAGGAGGAAGTGGGAAAGATTCAGTAAATACTACTACCGGAGCAAAAGGGGCTGGCACGGCTGGTATTGCTACTGCATCAAACGTGAAATTGATTGGAAATTGGCATTTAGCCACCCTCTTGGACGTTTCTTCTACAGGAGCATTGGTTAAATTTACTGGGGCAGCCACAGCTGCTGGTGGCGGAGGTGGCGGTGATGGTCAAGATGCAAGCGGAAGTCCTGCCTCTGGTGGCGGAGGTGGCGGTGGCGGAGGTGTAAATGGTGGTATTGTCGCTGTCTATGCGAGGAGAATTGTTATTGAAGAAGGCACCGGATTTATTCGTGCCAATGGCGGAAAAGGAGGAAACGGTGGAGATGGTTGGAGTGCTACTGGGGCTACACCAAATGGAGGTGCCGGTGGCGGAGGAGCGGGAGGCGCAGGAAATGGAGGAGTGGTCATTCTAGTATATAACGAGCTCATAAATCCAAACAACGGGACAATAGAAGCGAAAGCAGGAGCTGTTGGGACTGGAGGAGTCGGGGGTACAGGTACATACACTGGGACTTCTGGGGCTGATGGAGCTGTTGGAATTGCTGGAATCATATATCAATTTAAGATTAGTCTCTAATATGTTTACCAAAAAACAGTACAAAGATAAGTTGGTCAAATATTTGGGGCGTGAGCCCAGCGAACGAGAGATTGAAAACGCTACGACAGACACCAATTTAAATACAGAGCTTGTTCTGGAAGAAGTAAAAGCAATAAAAGATAAAGTTTTCAACATAATTGAGCCAGATATTCGAGCTTTGAAGCAAGATGTTGCTATAATTAAGAAAAAATGATATGCCGAATATAACCACATCAACAAAACTCTCACGCAAACAGGCCAGAAGTATTTTTGGCAGTAATTTCACGGGGGTTATCTTCAATCAAGATGGAACATTTACTCCTGACTCCTCGGCCGTACAGCGAATTAGTGGTAGGAATACATCAAATGTTTCAAGGAACACTAAAACTCCTGCAAATACACAAGACACGGGCAAAACAATAAGCAGGTTCCAACGAGATTTGAACGATCCGTCAAAATCAAATGTTGTATATCCAACTGGAACAGTCCTAAGAGACAAGCTAGGCAATCAGATAACAGTAGCGGGAGGCGCGTCCTACAGGAAAGATGCTTTCACTGTTGTAAGTTTGGGAAATGATACAGGGGATAGAGTCCCTATCACAGTATCCAAACTACCTCCAGCTCAATCTACCCAACCAAAACCACCACCAAATGCCCCAAGCGGTTCTCCGGAATCTTTTGTGGTTCAACCATATAGCAGTAGCAACTTTGCCAACTCTACCTTGTCTGGTATCGCAGGACAGTTTGGGACTACTGTAAATGAGCTCCTGCGACTTAATCCGGAAATCACGAATCCGGATGTAATCCAAATTGGGCAACAAATCAAATTACCACAGAGAGGAAACCAAGGAGGAACACAAGGGACTCCACAAGGAGGACAAGATAGACTTGCCATAATAGATGGAATAAATGCTGATGCAGTCGCAAATGAGAATAATGATTTCAATTCCCTCTCCTCTTCTCTTGGGAATGGGGTTGATATTTCTAACTCGGCAAAACTAGCTAAAGCTCTTATTGAGTCTTTTTCTCAAAGGACTAGAGACAAGACACCGTCTCTACAAGAAGAAGTTGCTAAGAAAAGGAAAGAACTGGGTGTGGGAGGACTTGAAACAGAACTCGCCGGATTAGATCAACAGATTGCCAGTCTGGATGCAGATTTTGCGTCTACCATTGAGGGAGAAGACGCAAGGAAAGTTTCTGTTTTACAGATCGGAAGGAGGCAGTCTCAAGTTGAGCTTCAATATAAAAGAGCTCGTAGAGATTTAGAGGTTCAAAGAAATGGTGTTGCAAATCGTCTGAATCAGAAATTAACTGTTGTGAGCACTATGGTCAAATATTTGGGTGCGGATATAGACAATGCCCGTGCTGATTACCAACAGGAATTTAATTCTGCAATTAGTTTGACCAACCTACTTAGAGGAATAGAAAAAGATGCTATATCACAAAAGGAAAAAATTGCTGACAATGCACGAGCTAACCTCCAAGTTATGTATGGCGTATTGAAAAAAGGTAATATTAGTTATGATAAATTGGATGCAAGCACAAAAATTGGTATTAGTTCATCAGAGATAGAAGCAGGATTGCCCAAGGGATTTGTAAAATATGTAACTGAATCATTCGATGCTCCGAAAGTCTCTTTCTTGAGTGCTTTTACAGATGAAAATGGAAATCGTATACAGCCGGTTGGTTCGATTGGAACGGACGGGACTTTTAGTGTTTCAAATGTAAAACTGCCCAAAGTAAAAGAGAGAGGATCTGACAGCACTGTGATTTCACAAGCAACATTAAACAAACTGGCAACAGCAGGAGTGCCGGTGGTTGTCTCCTCGGATATACAGAGATCTCTCAATGAAGGCAAGAGTCAGTCTATTATTAGAGCCCATTTAGTAAAACAGCTAGGTCAGCAGAGAGGCGATTCTTATATGGATGCGTTTTTGAGTGTTATGGAGACCAGTGATACAGGAGTCTTAATTCCATAAAACAATGGCATATCAACCGCTTACACCTGTAGGAAAATCAAACCAAAGTGGATCCGATGTTTTTGCCCCAGAGGCATATATTCCTTTGGTTGATCAACCAAAGGAATATATACAAGGATTGCAGAGTGCAATAGAGGATAATTCCTTGACCTTCGCTTCTGAACCCCAGAAGAAAGACACTTGGGATAAAATTTCTAGTTTTTTCAAACCAGAATCAGATAATCCAGTAACGCAAGAAACGATACAGAAAGAGGCAAATGCTAGAATCCAAAAACAATTCAAAGGACTTTTTAAGGAGAATCTTGATAAACTACCCCAATTCTCAAACAATGTTTCGAACTGGATAAACAACATAATGATTGAGAAGCCCGCAGAGTTTCTTGCAAACAGTGATTTCCGATTATTCCAAAGAGGAGAAAACCCACCTATCATAAAAGACAGGCCATATCGTAGTATCCAACCAAATGTCACAAGACGCGCCTCTCCTGCAACTTTCTTCAAGGAAGCGGCGGATGGAATTCAATATCTTTCCACAGAGAGGGATCTCTTGGGGATAGAGATTCTAAAGACTGCACAGTTTGGGACAGAGGCACTAAGTAGTATTACAAGAGGATTCTATAAAACCAAGAACGCAGCACCGGAGAATATCTCACAGAAGTTTTTTAAGACATTTTCAGAAACAGTAGGATTCTTCGGTGGGATCAAATTGATTAGCTCTGGCCTTTTTTCACTGAGCCAAAAGTCGTCTACTTATGTGAAATTTATGAATACTTATCCTCGATTTTCGAAAGTGGCGACTCCTCTTTTGATCAACGCTGGTGCGCTTACGACTTTTGGGCAATTAAATCCTGAACTCGCAGGAGATTTCAAGGCACGCATGAAGCAGATGGCTTTTGATGCGGCACTATCTGTCCCTCTAACGGGAATCGGCTTAATAAAAACCCTTAAACTGTCTATCCCAGCTTCCGTTGGGCTTGGATATGGGCTCACAGCACTCTCTGGTGGATCACAGGAGGATTCAATCCTTGCTGGCATATCTTTTGGTGTAATAGATGCTTTATTAAGAACTGGAGGCAGAGGGAGGCACGGCTTCATAAGTGGAGAACAAGCAGAAAAGATAATGCGACAGCAGTCGGCGGATGTGTTGGGAGTAAAAGAAAATGCTTCACTTGCGGAAATAAAGGTTGCTTACAGAAAACTTGCACTGAAACACTCTCCAGATCTTGGGGGGTCGACACAACGGATGGTAGAAATAAACAATGCTCGAGATTTCCTTACTAGCAAATCCCCTTCTTTCCAGAAGCAAGCAGAGGCGGAAGTTAAGAAAGCTCAAAATGAAAAGAGCAAACGTGAAATTGGAATTGAAATTGTGGAAGAAAAGCCGAAGGAACTTATATTTGGAGAGAAACCGATTCCTGAACCAGCTCCTAAACCAGTACCAGAAAAACCAAAACCAGAAGTCCCAGAGAAAAAATTAGGGGCTCCCAAGCAACCAGAAGAAGGAAAATTCCCTGTGATTAAAGATACTAATATATCTGCTACTGGCGACAGGACTGCAAGTATTGGCAAGTTGTTTATTCCTGTTTCCAAACCATTGCAACAATTTGTGTCTAATGGGATTGAAATAAAGAGTGGGAAAATAACACATGATGTAAACGATGGCCGTGTCATTGGCAGTGTTACAGATAAACTTACAGACAAAAAAGATCTTGCTGGGTTAGAGATACAACTTAATTACAAAAATGCCAAAGGGATAATCTCTAAACATGGTGTATTGGACGTAAATGATCTTGTGGCAACAGTTAATGAACCGGATCGGATCAACCACAGTGTTGCGAGCGATACGGGCAAGGATCATCTTGATTTTGTCAAATGGACGAACAAGGGATTTGTGGAAGTGGGAGCTATCCGGATAAATGGTTTTGCGATTGTGCATGATATGAGTCGTGCTGTCATTGCAGATGCTACGACAGAAAAGAACAAACAAATGAATCGGAGAACACGAAACCGCCTCAACTCAATACTGAATCGAGACGGTCTTGTGTATTCCTCTGGGAGGGCGGCACCCACTTTCGCAGACCTCCATCCATCAAGTAAATCCAGTGTGCCAGCAAGCCGACATATTTCTGGCGTCAGAGGAACTGATACTGAAATAGT
>QIMB01000121.1 GCA_003233615.1 Nitrospirota bacterium | reverse complement strand
ATCACACCTACAATACCCTACTCACCAATTTCGTTCCGATATCAGGAAATTCCACGAATACCCTTGTCCAGAAAAATAGTGTACAAAATGGTCTGGCGTATTGGAGCAAGGTGCATCATAAGACGGAGTATGACGCCGAGCAGGCTGGGCATCGCCAGGCAAGGCCGCATTACATTGATGGAGATGGCGTGACTTCGTTGCATTCCATGAGCAATCGAGGGCAACTCATTCGGTTTGGTTACCCATTAGCCACGTCAGTGAAACCTGAACAATTCACCACTACTCTTCCAATCTTGTATGCACCGATTGAAGTCATCACGAGCCATGGACAGGTTGAAGGGGCAGATTCAATGATTCGGGTGGATGCGCATCATCCCGCCGGTCCGCCAGTATGGGCGCCAATCTACGTGGGGAATGAGCTTGTACTTTCAGGTACGATGCTGACAATTGGTGGCATTGATGCCTGTGGAATTTTGCCTGCAGACCGTCCGCCAATTTCACTGGCACCTTCTGGCACACTGGTAGGCACGGCCAGTTTCACTGGCAATCCTCCTGCACCACAAGTAAGTCCCATCTCGTTGGATTTAGATCAACAGATCACTGACTTAGTGAAGGGTGCAACTCTGGTGACAGGCAATTTGATTGGAGTGAGTATCGGTTCGCCCATTTCACCGGCGACGCAGCTTGCCGAACCCTCAAATGGAACGCTTATCCTGTCTCACGTTTCCGGATATGGCGTTCTTCTCGTAAAGGGCAATGTTCGAATTGAAGCGCCCTTTCAATGGCAAGGGCTTATGCTTGTGTCTGGTCAAATGACTTTTGCAGGAGGTCTAGGAGCGTCAATCGTTAATGGCGCCATATACGCAGATCGTATCCAAATATTAAACAGTGATGTCAATATCACCCTCGACACGTGTCCCATTGCAGCAACCCTTCGTACGCTTCCTGTCAAAGTCCTCACCTGGCGCCAATTGCTCTAATCATCCGCTGTCGCATTGGACTTGGCCAGATCTTCCGATCCTTTTCATTTCAATAGGCCAACAATGCGGTCGAGTGAGGGTGTGTCATGAAATACCCAATACAATTGTACCGGGTATTTCCTGACGGGCCCTTAGAGTTTCGGAACGGATGAGGACGAGGGTTTTACCGCTGGAGTCGGTTGGGTTAACCGTGCGTACAGTTTTTTCCGTGTGGAGAAGAATGCGGGTTGGCCTTCTGAGAGTTTCAGGAATTTCCCATAATATTGATTGGCCAAACGGTCATTTCCTAGTTGTTCATAGGCATAGCCCATATTCAGATGAATGTGCGGAAGGTCGGCTTCTAGGGATTCCGCTTGTCGAAGCTCATGGATGGCGAGTTGATAGTCCCCGCGTTGTTGGGCCACGAGTGCGCGCTGGACCCACAGTTGCGGAACTTTGTCATTTCTTGCTAACCCACTCAGAAAAAATTGATCGGCTTGTTCCATATCGCCTTTGCCAAGCAGTGCAGTGCCCATCCAGAACCAGGGTTGCCACTTGATTGGCGGGTCATGAAATAGCGGAGAAAGTAAAGATACGGCTTCCTCATAGTCTCCTGTTTGAACCAATTGTTGGGCGTGACGTAATCGATTAGCTGGTGAAGGTTGAAGTGGGATTGTTGTCTCGCCTGCGCGTTTCATGGTCTCCTGTCGTTCTTTCAGGACTGTAAAGCTTGAAGGCGAATGTATGGGGTTCGTAGAAAGTTTGGCCGTTGTGATCAATTCCTCTGTGTGAACGAATTCTGCTTCCAATGTCACTGCCCCTAGATGGTTTGTCTGTAGTCCTTCGATATCAATTTCACCAATGTGTTGTGATTCAACTTCTGGAGTTGGTTGGTGCACCAATTCCTCAAGAGCGGGAGGTTCCTTAGAACTCGATTCGCTGAGTGCGATCTGACCACTATCCGTATCGGCTGATTGTTCAGATATGGAGTTGGCATGCTGGTCGGATGATTCGCTGAGGGCAGGCGGTTTTGGTGGAGCAATCACATCTTGAAACTTCACGGGCGTTTGTGGGGGAGGTGAGCTCTGAGTTGGTGAGCGCTCAATAGGTGCCTTGGATTCTAGAGAAGTGTGTTCGCTATTCATCTGAGGTTCCGGTATGGCTCCCACAACGGTTGCTGATGTGGAAGGAGTGGTGCCCTGAACATCTGACCATAAGGGGGGCATGGGACTACTGGTGGTAATCCGGGCATGGGTGTTGGTCGACAAGCCAAAGTCCAGGTGCCCTCCGATCCAGAAAGCCGAAAAAGCCAGACCTGCTAGACCAATGGTCATACCAACGCCGATCATCCAAAATTTCATTCGTGAATGCTGAAGATGTCGTCCCGTTCCTTCCCCTTGGTTGAACGTAGGTCGCAAGGGCGGTTCTTCAAGCGCCTCAGGTGTGATCCTTCTAGAGGGATTCTGTAAGCGTTTCAATGTGTCAGCGATGATACTCATGACCTTAGAATTGTGAAAAGGGAGAAGTAAGAAGTGAAAAGGAGGAGGGAGAATCGTGAAGCGTAAGACGTGAGGGGTAGAAAGAAAATTTTTCGAGATGTTTTGCGTCGAACGCCTTACGTTTTACGGTTTTGAGTTTGCTTCTCACTTCCCCCTTTTCCCTTGTCACTTTAAAAAATCTCGCGAGGCTTTCCAAATCAAGAAATGACTGATGACTGGATTGTTGTGTGCAAATGCTCCGAATAATGCGCGATCGCAGAGTTGATTGATTCGCCTGGGGACTCCGCCGGATAGTAGAAAAATGAGCCAAGGAACTCCGGCTTGAAATCGAAGATAATTCACCTTTTGGGCTTTTTTGATTCGGTGGAAAATATAATCCCGTGTTTCCCGGTATCCAAACGGTTGCAGGCGATAGCGTACGCTAATGCGTTGCCGCAAGGGGCGAAAGGCTCGAGCGGCTAATTTCTGCTCAAGTTCTGGTTGTCCGACCAACAACAGACACATGAGCTTGTCTTTTTCAGTATCTAAATTTGATAGCAGGCGAAGGCCCTCTAAGACTTTGCCGCTTAAGCGGTGTGCTTCATCCACCAGAACCACCACGCGTTCGCCCCCTTCAGCCAAACGGAGTAACAGTTTGGGGAGTTCACGCTGTAAGGCTCCCAATGACCGATCTGCCGGTATCGTTCCCGTCAGATCTTCATAGATCGATGTGAGTAAGTCACCATAGGACTGATCTGGATTTAATAAATACGCAAAGCGGACTCCATCGGGTGGATGGCGAAGGAGATGGCGGCACAAGAGGGTTTTCCCGAGGCCAACTTCTCCTGTCAACATCGTGAATGCCCCACTGGCAATGCCAAATTGCAGGTGATGCAAAGCTTCTATGTGATGACTGCCAGGGAAAAAGAAATCAGTATCCGGTGTCAACCGAAAGGGAGGTTCCGTAAACCCTAAGTCGTCATAGCACAGGCTCAGGTCGAGTGTGGTCATGAGGAGGATTTCACAATCTTCGGAGAAATAAAGATGATTAATTCACTCTTAGTTTTCACCGTATAGGTGCCGGTAAATAATCGTCCCAGAAGTGGAATGTCGCCTAAAATGGGAACTTTGCGTATAGTCTCTGAGGATTCTTCTTGGATGAGACCGCCAATAATGACCATTTCTCCATCTTTCAATCGGACAAGCGCTGAGGACTGCTTTACGTCCAAAACCGGGGCATTCGATGTCCCAAGGGGTGAGACGGCGATCTCACGCAGACGAGAAATAATGGGAGTGACGTCTAACATGATCCATCCATCTTCGGAAATTTGAGGGGTCACGGATAAGACTAATCCCACGGTTACCGAATTAGCCTGCTCGGTCACGATATTCCCGGTTCCCGCGGTACCTTGTGTAATGGTTTGAGTAAAAAATGGTTGATCGGTGGCGACTTTGATCAACGCTGGTTGGTTATTTAAGGTCAATACACGCGGTTGAGACACGATCCGAACCTCGCCTTGTTCCTGAAGGGCTTCGAGAACCCCGGCAAAGCTTCCATCGGCAAAGGAAATGGCAGTTGTTGCCGCCTTGAGGGCGAATCCTCCGAATGGGGCTTCAATGATATTGGAGAGAGCAAAATTGCCAGAAGTCCCATAAAAATTAATCTTGCTCCAGTCAATGCCTAAACTGTAATTATCGTTTAAATTGACTTCATAAATTCGGACCTCTATTTCCACTTGCCGATACAATGCTTGGTGAACCTTTTTCAAGAATTGATCAATTTCATCCACTCGTTGGTACCAATCCGTAATTTGAATCGTTCCTGATAAGCGATTCATGACCAAGCGGCCGTCCTCAGACATCAAGGTTTGAAGTTGTTTTTCCAGTTCCCCCCAGAAGTCAATTTCGTCTTGTTGTTGCACAGTGATTTGCCCTGCGTTCTGTCCTCCTCCTCCTCCGCCGCCTCCTCCGCCGCCTCCTCCTCCTGACCCGGAATTGAGCTGCGCGCTATTTTGTCCGGTTCCCCCTCGGACAAGCCTGATGTAATCGATATCGAACGATCGGGTTTTAAATTGTTTGATCTGGATCAGATCGTCCTGGTGATCCCAATAGTAGCCATGGGCCTTCAACAGAGCCGACAGGGCTCGTTCAAGCGACAGGTCGTGAAAGTCAACGGTCACCAATCCTGTAATCTCTGGTCCGGTGACAATATTGAGTTGATTGCTTCGGGCAAAGAGGGCTAGCGCATCGATAAGTGGTAACTCTTGTGCGCGAAATGAATACAACGGTCCGAATTCAGGAGCTGTGGGGGGAACATCCTCTAGCGTACTACTCAGTAACATTCGATCTTCCAGGGAAAATTCGGCATACGGATCATTGATAGCTCTCTGTATAGCTTGTGGATCGGATGAGGGCGCAGGCAATGACTGGGCATTGAAGGGCGTAGGCGATATGTCCGGTTCCCGGTCGGTCGTTGTGCAACCCCAGAGTGTCAAGAGACTCACAAATGTGACACTCATGATGACTGAGTAAGAATAATATGAAAGAGAAAATCGAAACATGTTCATTACTCTAAGCTTCCCAGGATGTTGTGGCCGTAGTTGCGGATGTCGCATCGTGTGATTACGAGGCCGTGTGTGTTGGAAAGCGTAAAAATGTCTTTTTCCCATGACGTGTGAGCCAGACGCCTGTAAGCTGGATGGCAACGACCTGATACCCTTCAATCATTTCCCCCTCATACACCACACTTCGAT
>QIMB01000348.1 GCA_003233615.1 Nitrospirota bacterium | reverse complement strand
TCATGAATATCCTAAAAAACAATATCAGTTTCGTCCTGGCTCTTGTTGTCAGCGTTCTTGTGTTGACAGGTTGCAGTGAACAACAAGCCGCTCCGCCTCCGAAAGGTCGACCACCCGCTCCCGTTCGTGTTGCCGAAGTGGTCAATCGAATCGTGCAGCAAACGGTTGAGCTTGTCGGCACGGTTGAGCCTTGGCGCCGGAGTATCGTGGCGGGAGAACTTGCTGCATTGGTGGAGAAGTTTCCCGTGGAAGAAGGCATGGCCGTTACACGCGGCCAGGTATTGGCTCAATTACGTACAGATAGCTTAACGATTCAACTGAATGCGGCTGAGGCCGTCCATCGTGAAGCGGAAACTCGCTACCAACAAGCACAAAAAGATCTTGAACGCATCAAGACCTTGTTTGCTAAGCAGTTGGTCACACAAAAAGAATATGACGATGCCGTCACCCAAGAAGCGGCCTTGGCGCAACGATTGGCTGTGTTAGAGTCCCAACTTTTGCAGGTGCGTGACCAATTACAGAAATCGCGCGTAGTGGCACCGTTCGACGGGTGGGTGACGAAAGAATTCACCGAAGTCGGTCAATGGGTTCAAGCGGGGGGACCCATTGTCGAATTAGTAGATCTTTCGCGAGTGCAAGTGGAGGTGCCGCTGCCAGAACGCTATGTCGGTGAAATCAAGGTCGGCGCGTCAGTCATGGCGACGTTTGATGGCCTTCGAGGGTTTAAGGCCAAAGGGCGAGTGTTTTCGGTAGTGGCGCAAGCCGACAGGAATTCTCGTACCTTTCCCATAAAAGTGGAATTGTCCAATGCTGATCTCATGATCAAGAGTGGATTAGTGTCTCGTGTCATCTTGCAGGTGGGAGCACCCTACGAGGCTCTCGTGGTTCCCAAAGATGCCCTGGTGCTTCGTGGTAGCGCGAAGTTTGTGTTTGTCATGAACGATGCCAGTGTTGCACAAATCATTTGGATAATGACGTGGAAATCACAGGCCAACTTGAGCCGGGAATGATCGTGGTTGTTGAAGGAAACGAGCGGCTGTTCCCAGGGCAGCCTGTTCGTATGCTTGAAGAGGAACCACCGGCATGAATGTGATTCATTCGGCTATTCGTTATCCAGTCACCACAACGGTTGGGGTGTTATTCATTGTCTTGTTTGGCATGGTGGCCTTGTTGCGATTGCCCGTTCAATTAACACCTGACGTGACGAAAGAGGAAATTACTGTCGATACGCGATGGCAGGGAGCGAGCTCCCATGAAATTGAGCGAGAAGTGATCGATGAACAAGAAGAGCAACTGAAGGGTGTCCAAGGTCTTGAACGAATGTTGTCGCAGAGCTCATTTGGGAGTGGGAAAATTATTTTGGAATTTCCTGCTGGAACCAACTTAGATGCGTCTCTCCTTCTGGTCTCCAATCGGCTGAATCAAGTGAAAGAATACCCGGAAGAAACGGATGAACCGGTCTTGAGTAGTGCGGATTCTGCCGGGTCGGCTATCGGGTGGTTTATTTTCCAGGCGTTAGACAACAATCCTGTGCCGATTGATACGATGTATGATTACGCCGAAGATGTGATTAAAGCCCGCTTTGAACGAGTGTCCGGTGTGGCAGCATCGAACGTCTACGGTGGACGCGAGCGGGAAATGCAAGTGTTAGTGGACCCCGCTAAATTGGCGGCACGGTCCCTCACGTGGCTTGATTTGGCGAGAGCCTTGGATCAAGAAAACCGGAATTTTAGTGGTGGGGATTTTGATGAAGGCAAGCGATCCTATGTCGTACGCACCGTAGGTGAATACAAAACGTCCGGCGATATCGAATCGGTGATCATCGCGCGTAGGAATGGCGTGCCTGTCTATGTCCGCGATGTCGCCTCAGTGAAGTTGGATTACAAAGACCCCTCGACAGTTGTTCGGCAAAGTGGGAGA
This sequence comes from Nitrospirota bacterium, assembly GCA_003233615.1. GTDB lineage: Bacteria > Nitrospirota > Nitrospiria > Nitrospirales > UBA8639 > Nitrospira_E. The sequence goes on along the minus strand of QIMB01000348.1, from coordinate 4,233 downwards.
CCGTGTATTGCTGTGAATGTGGTGCGACAACCCGGAGCGAATGTTCTTGAGATTATGGAAGGTTTGCGGGAAGCCGTGCGCGAGCTCAATGAAGGACGCCTGAACCCACGCGGGTTTACGTTGTATCAAGTCTATGATGAAACAGATTACATTTATAGTTCGTTGTCGTTGGTTCAACAAAACTTGCTGGTGGGAAGTTTGTTGGCTGTCATAGTTCTCTTTTTGTTTTTGCGGACTGGAAGTACCACGTTGGTTATCGGGTTGGCGATTCCCATCAGCATCATGGGAACGTTTATTGCGTTGTGGCTGTTGGACCGGAATTTAAACGTCATCAGTCTCGCAGGGATGACCTTCGCGGCCGGTATGTTAGTTGATAACTCCATTGTGGTGTTGGAGAATATTTATCGTCATCGCGAAACGGGGAAATCACTTGTCCAAGCTGCGTATGATGGGACAGCCGAAGTATGGGGGGCAGTGTTAGCCAGTACGCTAACAACTATTGCTGTCTTCATTCCGATTGTCTTTATTGAACAACAATCGGGACAACTGTTTCGAGATATTGCTATCGCGATCAGTTCAGGGGTGGGACTCAGTCTATTGGTTTCCATCACGGTGATTCCCAGCCTGTCAGCTCGCATCCTGACGACTCGCAAGCGACGGCATGAACAGGTCGTCGATGCTGAATGGGATGGGCCAATGAGTGAGGATGAGATGGCCCCTCGGCCTCGCATGTTGGCTGATCGCGTCAGTGCTGTCGTGTCGACTATCTGCGCTAATAAGACCCTTCGTCTCATCACGATTGTTGGCATCATTGGCGTGTCGTCTGGCCTCGCATGGCTGTTGGTTCCCCAGGCAGAATATTTACCCACTGGAAATCGAAATCTTGTCATTGGCATTCTGCTACCTCCACCAGGTTATAACATGCAGACCTTTGTCAAAATGGGAAGAACAATCGAATCGGTCCTGAGTCCGTACTGGTCAGCAAAGCCTGGATCTCCCGAAGAAATGGAATTGGACGGACCGAGCATCAGGAATTTCTTCTATGTGGCACGAGGACGAATGGTATTTATGGGTGCGCGGACGAATGATGATGGGCGAGCCAAAGAACTGATTCCGCTCATGCGACGAGCGACGGCCGACCTACCTGGAGTGATCAGCATTATTACGCAACGAAGTTTATTTCAACGAGGGTTGGGTGAAGGCCGGAATATTGACATGGAAATAACGGGACCGGATTTGAATACCTTGGTGGGTTTGGGTGGAAAAATTTTCCGACAGGTGAAGGAAGTCATGCCTGATGCTCAAGTTCGGCCAAAACCAAGCTTGGATTTGGGAACGCCGGAACTTCATGTCATCTTACGCCGTGATCGTGCGGCCGACCTTCAACTGACCAATCAAGAACTGGGTTTTACGATTAATGCGTTAGTGGACGGGGCCAAAGCCAGTGATTTTAAGCATGAGGGTGATGAAATTGATTTGACGATTCGCGGGGAAGATCGTTATGCCACGCGAACCCAGGACATTGAAAAAATTCCCATTCATACTCCCGGAGGACGATTGACCACGGTAGGGGCAATAGCGAATGTGAAACTGGTTCCGGGACCGGAACAGATCAACCACATCGAACGAGAGCGAGCAATCGTTATCCAAGTTATTCCACCCGCAGACATGCCCATCGAAGCGGCCATGGCATTATTGCAGCGCCAGATTATTACTCCCTTGAAACAAGAAGGGTCTTTAGGGCAACTGTATAATATTCAATTATCCGGAACGGCAGATGATTTGACGCAGACCTATGATGCCCTCAAATGGAATGTGCTGTTGGCATTGTTAATCACCTATTTGTTGATTGCGGCGCTGTTTGAAAGTTTTCTGTATCCACTGGTCATTATCACCAGTGTGCCTCTTGCCGCAGCTGGCGGTTTGCTGGGCTTAGCCTTAGTGAACCAGTTTGTGGCCTATCAACCGATGGATGTCCTGACAATGTTAGGATTCATTATTCTGCTGGGCGTTGTGGTGAACAATGCTATTTTGGTTGTCCATCAAGCCTTGAACTTTCTCGACCTCAAAGGTCGTGAGGGGAATGAGAGCCATTCATCGACGAGTATGTGGTCGACGGACGATCCCATACAAGCTATCGCGGAATCAGTTCGAACACGCTTTCGTCCCATTATGATGAGTATGTTGACGACCACATTTGGCCTCTTCCCGTTAGTCGTGTCATCAGGAGCCGGGTCGGAATTGTATCGTGGCATTGGCAGTATTGTGCTTGGTGGCCTGGTGACATCCACCATTTTTACATTGATCCTCGTCCCGGCATTATTTAGTTTTTTCATGGATGTGAAGAAGGCCAGTTCGCGTCTTATGATGTCAAAGCCTGCTGCGTCTGCAAGCATGAGAGAGGTGTAATGACAGATAGAATAAAGACTGTAGGAAGGCCTACCATATGATTCAGTCAACACAAAGACAGCGTCGAGGGGTAGGGGGTTCCGTATGGTTGCTGAGAGTAAGTCTGATCATCTTTCTGTGTGGAGTTGAACAGGTCGTGTTGGCCGCCACTCATCAACCATCCTCCACGCAATCGAACATTCCGGTTTTGAAATTAAGTTTGCGGGATGCCATGGATGCGGCCATTGGTCAAAATCCTACCGTTCGGTTATTTCAAGAACGCATTATCCAAGCGCAAGATGTGGCTGATACCCAATTCGGGGCTCTGCTGCCGAATCTTTCTGGCCGGTTGAGCGGTTCGCGGCGGCGATTTTTTACTGGATCATTTGGTGGAAGTCCCGTTGTGACCGATCCCAGAGATTTTTATGAAGCGCGAGCCACATTGACCCAAAATGTGTTTAGTCTCAGTCTTATTCAAAAATGGCGAGCTGCGAAAGCTGGCGTAGATGTGGCGTCACTGAGTGCCGAAGTCACGAAGCGAGATACGATGGCGACGGTGGGTCTCATCTATTTGGAAACACTTCGAGCAAAAGCGGCGGTGGAGGCACGAAAAGCTGATGTGACATTGAATCAAGAGCTCTTGCATTTGGCAACTGAACGGAAGGCTGCTGGCATGGCGACACGTTTGGATGTCACTCGTGCCAAGGTGCAGTTGGAGAATGAGCGGCAACGATTGTTAGTTGCTGAGAACGGACAAGATCGAGGCACACTCAATCTTATTCGAGCCATTGGCCTGTCTTTTGATGTGCATGTAGTTCTCACCGATGAAATGGTCATGGTTCCTGTTCCCGAACAGTCGATGTCAGAGGCCTTGGCCATTGCGAGGGAAAATCGGACAGAATTGAAAGCACAGAAACAACGGGAGCGCTTGGCTGCACTGACGTTCAGTTCCATTGCCAGTGAACGAGTTCCGTCTATTCAAGCGTCCGGTGATGTGGGGTTGATTGGTAATCAAATTCCCGACATGCTTACAACTGATAATGTGCAAGTCTTAATGACGGTTCCTATTTTTGATGGCGGACAGCGCACAGGACGTATTTCAGAAAGTCGGAGCTTAGTGAGACAAGAGGCGCTTAAGACGCAAGACATTCAATATCAGATCACCTTGGAAGTGCGCGATGCTCTTCTCACCCTTCATTCTGCGCGAAAACAAGTTGCCGTGTCTGAAGAAGGGTTGAAGCTCTCACTGACGGAATTAGAGTTGGCTCGCGAGCGCTTTGCGGTCGGTGTGGCCACAAACATTGAAGTCACCAATGCACAAGCATCTGTGGCCACAGCGCGAGATAATGTGATTCAAGGCTTATTTACCTATAATGCGGCACGCATCAGTCTCGCGCGATCGCAAGGACGCTTGAGCGACTTGTAACATGTACATATGACACATATGGATATGCCCACATCACAACTGAAACAAGAAATTCGTGCGGCCACGAATAAGCGGCGCACGTTTGCCATTATCAGTCATCCCGACGCAGGCAAAACCACGTTGACGGAAAAACTGCTGTTGTATTCCGGCATGGTTCGAACGGCTGGCATGGTTGGTGCGCGAAAAAATAGGAAATTAGCCACGTCAGACTGGATGGAAATGGAACAGGAGCGCGGAATTTCCATTACCGCGTCTGCGATGCAATTCCCCTATAAACAGACGGTGATTAATGTCTTGGATACACCAGGGCATCAGGACTTTTGTGAAGATACCTACCGCACCTTAACGGCTGCTGATAGTGCAATTATGGTGATTGATGCGGCTAAAGGGGTTGAAGTCCAAACGCGAAAACTTTTTGA
>QIMB01000174.1 GCA_003233615.1 Nitrospirota bacterium | reverse complement strand
CCAACGGTCTTAGCACATCTCATCCGTAAGAATTGCTCAACGTATGTTAAACCTAAAAACAGCAGTTGGGAATGTTGGAAAAAGCCGCCAGCGGCGTTCTCGCCCTTGTGCCGTGCTCACGCACTGAGCGTACGCTCCGCGCGCCAACAAGGCTGCGGCCTTGCTGGACAGACCCTTCGGAAAGACTCAGGGCATGCTTTTTTGACCAGTCCCTTGGCTCTTGCCGTCGATGGCATCTCAGGCATGTATGGGCTCTGGAAGTGTGAATATTCAACAGGCCCCAGTTGGATCACGAAAGTCTGCGCAACCCCTTGACGCACCTGGGAAATGGAACAATTGACTCATTACCCACACGGCGACCACGCAATTGCTCAATTCCCTATACACATCAATTACTTGCACAGCTTTTTCGCGCCCAACTGCTGCTTTTCAGTTCAAGAAAAAAGCATGGTTTCTGAAAGTTCTCTATTCTTGTAAGATGTTGGCTGTATTCGACAAGTCTTAGGCACAATCTTACGTTGTTATCGATTTCAAGCAGACTTCTCACTCATTTGCTGTATGAGTTTCTTTCCCAACCAACGCTCCGCGTACCCTTCTCCGCATCTTTTGGGTTTGTTTGTGGCTCCGCTTCTTGCGGCACTGATGTTTGTGTTTCTTCCGGACGCTCTCACCGATTCCGCTCGAACGTTGGCAGCGATTTTGACCTGGGTGGTGGTGATGTGGATTACGGAACCGATCCCTTTGCCGGTCACGGCTTTATTAGGTTGTGGTCTGTGTGTGTTCAGCGGGTTGGGCACGATGAAATCTATCTTTGCCGCCTTTTCCCATCCCATTATTTTTTTGTTTATCGGGAGTTTTTTTATTTCAGAAGCCTTGATGGTACATGGGTTGGATCGCCGCTTTGGGAATTGGCTTCTTTCTCGAAAATGGGTGGGCAGTAACCCCATTCGCATTATGATGGCGTTGAGTTTGTCTGTGGCGGGTATGTCGATGTGGATTAGTAATACGGCTGCCACGGCCGTCATGTTGCCTATTGCACTGGGGGTGTTGAATGCGTTGCGACAGAGCGGAAAGGATTTAGGTCGGTTTGAAACGGGCTTTTTACTCTGCCTGGCTTACGGAGCAGGCATTGGCGGTGTCGCGACGTTGATTGGCACACCACCGAACTTAATTGGCATTGGATTACTGGCCGAGCAAGCGAATATCACGATTTCGTTTGGCCAATGGCTGACGATGGGTTTACCGGTGGCCGGAATCATGCTTCTCGTCATGTTTTCTGTCTTGTATTGGTTGTATGCGCCCTCTTCTCTGGGCCCAACGACTCATTCTACATTTACGATGATCACGGCTCCTTCTGCACCATGGACACGTGGAGAATTCTATACGTTTGGAGTCTTTCTCTTAGCGGTATTTTTGTGGATATTGCCCGCCTTGTTGTCCATTTGGCTAGAACCAGACGATATGATTGTGCAATGGGTACGGATCCATCTTCCCAAAGAACTCGTTCCCATTTTTGCGTCGGGTCTGTTGTTTCTTTTGCCTTTGGATATTCGCCAAGGAACCTTTACGCTCACCTGGAAGCAAGCCGCCAATATACATTGGGGAACAATATTATTGTTTGGAGGTGGCATTGCGTTTGGCGAACTGATGGTCAAAACCGAATTGGCACACACCATTGGCCAAGGCATGGTCGGGTTGTTTGGTATTGAGTCTGTCTGGAGCTTAATGGGTGTGGCCATTCTCACAGCCCTCGTGTTGACGGAGTTGGCCTCCAATACGGCTGCGACGAGTATGCTGGTGCCTGTGCTCATTGCCATTTCTCATTCCGCAAATTTTTCCCCGATTCCTCCGGTGCTGGCCGCTTGCATGGCGGCGAGTCTGGCGTTTGTGCTTCCAGTGTCCACGCCGCCAAATGCCATTGTGTATGGTACGGGACGCGTACCAATTATCCGAATGGTACAAGCTGGATTGGTGTTGGACGTCATTGGAGGCTTCGTGATTTGGTGTCTGCTACGTGTTCTCTGTCCGATGTTGGGATTTGAATAGTGAGGAGCTTAACCTAAGGGCTCGCGAAACACTAACTTCACAGAGTTTGCACTACTATTTAGGACAGCTTGTGTCGATCTGAGGGAGCACAACCGTACGCGTAGCAAGGCCTACGTTGAGGACTGCGCGAGTGAAGAGCGGCCCAAGATGGCCTGAAGGTGGGATGCGAAAATGGGAAGTTAGTGTTTCGCAAGCCCTAAGCATTTTTCTCAATTGAAAGAATTCAGTCGTTGAGACATAATCGCAATTCTTTCGTATCTCGACCAATCAATCATGTCACCTCACGCCCCTCAACTCCGATTTGTCCTCCTGACCAGTGATCAGGAATTAAAATCCAGAGTCAGACAGCGTGATCTTCACGACACCATTAAGATTGTCGATGATTACCCGTCTTTGGAAGCCGCCATGGGTTCCGAGGATTTCACCGGCGTGATTGTCGATAAACCGGGTTCTGATGTTCTGCCCAATCTGTCCGAGTTAAATGGCCAGCTCAATTTGTCGAAGACATTCGTGTATGCCGGTCCCCTCCCGTCCTGGCAGACGTTGAACCACATTCCTCAAATCATGGGTGCGCACGAGGATGGCGAACCGATTGTCGACCCGAAAGATATAAGTTTAGCGAGTTACGTGGAAAAGAAAATCGGGGATTTTGTGCGTGCCATGAATGTGGGATCAGGAAAGAATCTGTATCCCACCTTGATGCGTGCAGTAGAGCGACCTTTGATTGAACTGGCCTTGCGGGAAACCCATGGCAATCAGATCAAAGCAGCTCGCCTATTGGGATTGAATCGCAATACTTTGCGAAAAAAAATATCAGAAATTGGCATCTCCGTGAGTCAAGCCAAACAATCCGCGCCGGGAAAATGGAAGCGGTCGATTCCTGATCCCACCTCTTAAGTGTCATCTTTCCCTTTATTGATCAGCCATTTCTTGACATGGCTTCATTGTCAGACTAGCATAAGTTTCGTACACTATAGGCGCGTAGCTCAGGGGGAGAGCGCTACCTTGACACGGTAGAGGTCGGCGGTTCGATACCGCCCGTGCCTACCATTTCACAGTACATTGAAAAGGCATACGGCTTCCTTCAAGGAGGAAACGGTGCCGTTGTGCGTTGTGAAATAGAAGAGATCTCACATCCCTTGTTGTTCAACACATAAGGGCTAGACGGACTAGAAAAAGCATTCATGGGCATGATTCAGCTATCGATTCCGGGCAAGAAGCCTCAAGCCTTTCCAATGGGCACTTCCGCAAAAGACGCATTAGCGCAACTTGGCGATGGGAACTCTGCTGAGGTGTTTGCCGTCAAAATAAATGGTGTGGCACACGATTTAACGTCTATCGTGAATGAGGATGCGACGATAGAACCGCTCACCTTTGACTCTCCAGAAGGAAAAGAGATTTATCGTCATAGCAGTACGCATATTATGGCCCAAGCGGTGAAGGAATGCTTCCCCACCGCTCAAATGACCATTGGGCCTGCAATTGAAGAAGGGTTTTTCTACGATTTCGCGTTTGAACGCCCCTTTACCCCGGAAGATCTGGAAAAGATCGAACAACGTGCCACCACCATCATCGATTCGAACCTGACGGTGACCCGCATGGCAATGTCCAAACAAGAGGCCATCGACTTTTACCGAATCCGCGGGGAACACTATAAAGTAGAAATTCTTGAGGGGATTCCAGACGAACAGATTTCCCTGTACAAGCAGGGCGAGTTTATCGACTTGTGCCGTGGTCCACATGTGAATTCCACGGGACAGATCAAAGCGTTCAAGCTCCTATCCAGTGCAGGAGCCTATTGGCGTGGTGATGAACGCAATCCCATGTTGCAAAGAATATACGGCACATCGTTCCCTTCCAAAGAGGCCTTACAAAAACATCTCGATAACCTTGAGGAAATTAAAAAGCGCGATCATCGAAAACTAGGGAAGGAACTCGATCTATTCAGCATTCAAGATGAAACGGGTCCTGGCTTGATTTTGTGGCATCCCAAGGGATCGCAGATTCGACTGCTCATAGAGAACTTTTGGCGAGATCAACATCTGGCCAATGGCTATGAACTCGTCTATTCCCCGCATGTCGCGCGCTTAGACCTATGGAAAACAAGCGGACATGTAGATTTTTACCGGGAAAATATGTACGCACCGATGCCGGTTGAGTCTAGCGAATATCAGCTCAAGCCCATGAATTGCCCGTTTCATATCATGGTGTATAAGTCGAATTTACGGAGTTATCGTGATTTGCCGATTCGTTACGGAGAATTAGGCACTGTATATCGGTATGAACGATCTGGCGTCCTCCATGGACTGATGCGTGTCCGAGGTTTCACTCAGGATGATGCCCATATTTTCTGTCGACCTGACCAACTTGCCGAAGAAGTCCGCCAGGTCTTGAAATTCACGACATTTATATTAGGAACATTCGGCTTTACCGAATTCAAGATGTATCTTTCCACACGACCCGAGAAGGCCGTAGGGTCGTTAGAGCAATGGGACCAAGCCACACAGGCTTTGGCCTCGGCCCTCAAAGAAGGAGGGTATGCCTATCAAGAAGATCCCGGGGAAGGAGTCTTTTACGGGCCAAAAATCGATGTGAAAATTCAGGATGCTCTTGGGCGGTCCTGGCAATGCTCGACGGTGCAAGTTGATTTTAATAACCCGGAACGATTTGGGATGACCTATATTGGTGAGGATGGAAAAACCCATCAACCAATCATGATTCATCGTGCTTTGCTGGGCTCGATCGAACGTTTTTTTGGGATTCTTATCGAACATTACGGCGGAGCCTTCCCAATCTGGCTGGCTCCGGTCCAAGTTGTAGTCCTGCCAATATCGCAAAAACATGAGGATTACGCCAAAAAGGTTGGGGGGAATCTTCGTAGACAGGGGTGCCGGGTGTCTTTGGACTTGCGAAATGAGAAGGTAGGCCTTAAAATCCGTGAGTCGGAAAAGGCTAAGGTGCCTCTTATGGTTGTAGTAGGCGACCGGGAAGCAGAAAGTGAAACCGTGTCCGTACGCCAGCGAAATGGCAAAAATCTGGGAACAATGTCTATGAATGAAATCTTACAGCTTATTCGGGACGAAACGCCCGAAGCCGTTCAAAATGGGTCTTTTCTTTTCGAATGACGCGATTGGCTACTCCCAAACAACGAATAAATCATCTCATTAAAGTGCCGGAAGTCCGAGTCATT
>QIMB01000064.1 GCA_003233615.1 Nitrospirota bacterium | reverse complement strand
TGTCCTGACCAGTGGGAATGACACAGATGATACCAAGGCATTATTTGCTCGCTATGCGGACTTTGACATTGTGTTGGAGCAGCGGGACCGTGGAGTCAAGCTTGAACTCATCAACGCTCCAGCTAGGGCGTTTGTCGATGGGGAACTCATTCAAGGGATTAAAGAGCATCTCTTTTCGGTGCTACGCGACATTATTTATGTCCATAACGAAATTCAGCACAATGAAAAATTTGACTTAACGACATCCAATGGGATCACCAACGCGGTCTTTCATATTTTACGCAATGCGGAAATTATTCACTCTGTGGAGGATCCGCATCTCGTGGTGTGCTGGGGCGGTCATGCGATCGGCGAAGTCGAGTATCGCTACACCAAAGAAGTCGGGCATCAATTAGGCTTACGCGGTATGGATATTTGCACGGGGTGTGGGCCAGGGGCCATGAAAGGACCAATGAAAGGTGCGACCCTGGCTCATGCCAAGCAACGGATAAAAAATGGCCGATATTTGGGCCTCACGGAACCGGGAATCATTGTGGCTGAAGCGCCGAATCCCATTGTGAATGAACTGGTGATCCTGCCAGACATCGAAAAACGTCTGGAAGCGTTTGTTCGTGTCGGACACGGGATTATCGTGTTTCCCGGTGGGGCAGGGACGTTAGAAGAAATTCTCTACCTGCTAGGCGTTCTGCTTCATCCAGACAATGAAGAGGTGCCTTTTCCCCTTATTTTTATGGGACCAAAAGGGAGTGCGAATTATTTTGAAACAATTAATGCATTTATCAAGCAAGCACTCGGTCCTCAAGCCACGCAACGATATCAAATCATTATCGATGATCCGCAACGAGGGGCCAATGAAATGAAGACAGGCATGCAACGGGTGCGGGACTTTCGTAAGCAAACCCGTGATGCCTTTTACTTTAATTGGCACTTGACCATTGACCATGAATTTCAACAACCATTTGAGCCGACTCATGAGTCGATGGCACAATTGGATCTTCATGCCGATCAACCCATCCATCAGTTGGCCGCGAATTTGCGTCGAGCCTTTTCAGGAATCGTAGCGGGCCATGTGAAGCCCCATGGGCTGAATGCCATTGAACAACATGGGCCATTTAACATTCGCGGTGATGCAACGATCATGAAATTGATGGATGAACTTCTACAGTCTTTCATCACCCAACACCGCATGAAAATTGATCAACAGAACTTCAAACCGTGTTATGAAATCATCGCCTAATCGTCATCTCCGCAGTGTATCCTCAAGACGGCAGTTGGGCATGAAAAGCGGTGCAATGACTGTTTGTAGGTTCAAGCCATCAAAGCGAGAACAATCGAGAACGAGATTTTCTTTTACTCTCAACCATATGCGTGAGGATAGGGTGAAGTCGAAGAGCAAGGCTTTTCGAATGCGAAAGGCAAAGGCATCGATTTATCTACATTGTCGAAGGAAATTGCAACGCAGCGTTGGAGCCCGCAAGATATCCGGTGGCCCAGGCCCATTGAAAGTTGAACCCGCCGATGCGTCCGTCGCAATCCAGCATTTCTCCAATGAGATAGAGGCCAGGCACTGTTTTCGATTCCATGGTTGAGGGGTTGATTTCTTTTAAAGGTACGCCGCCAGCCGTGACTTCAGCAAAATTCCAGCCGCGCGATCCAATGACGGGCAGAGGAAGGTTGGTGAGAGTATGGATGAGTGTGTTGCGAACATTCTTTTGAAGAAGATTCACGGGGGTGTGCGAAATGCCAGGTTCCAGGAACTGAGAAAGGTGTGTGGCTACACGGGTTGGTAAACGTTCTGCCAACAGCGATTGGACGGTTTGGCGACCGGGGAGAGAGGCTGCCTGTATGAACCAGTTGTCAATTTCCTTATGACTGTATTGGGGAAAACAATTGAGAAGGAGTTGAACGTCTTGACTCTGTTCGGTGGCCTGCACCCAAAATCGACTGGCATCTAAGACAACGGGGCCGCTCACACCAAAGTGTGTCCAGAGCAAACTCCCGGTCCGACGATCAGTGATGTGGTTGTTTACGCGTGTGGTGAGGATGACCTCATGGGAAATTCCCGAAAGGGCGGAATGGAAAAATGAAGCATCCAGTACTAATGGCACGAGAGCAGGAGAGGTTGATGTTATCGTGTGGCCCAGATGTTGAATCAACGCCCAACCCGATCCATTCGATCCTGTTTTAGGAAGGGAACGCCCGCCTGTTGCCATAATCACCTGACGTGCCTGAAGTATTCCTTGGGAATGCTGAATAGAAAACCCGGGTTCATGATGGATGATGGATTGAACATGGTGTTGCGTCAGAAGAGTCATGGACAATTGTTGACATCGATCCAAAAGCGCATCTAGAATACTTCGCGCTTTATTGCTCACGGGAAAGAGTTTTCCTGTGATTTCGGTGTGTAATGAAACGCCAAGAGAGTCAAACCATTGGATGGTAGCTAGTTCATTGAATCGTCGTAAAATCCGGTCAATGATTTTTCGGTTTCCATGAAAATCGGAAGCAGTCACTTTCTGATTGGTTACATTGCAACGTCCACCACCAGAGATCAGAATTTTCGCTCCAATAGTTTTCGCGCCATCGAGGAGAACGATGCGAAGCGAGGAGTTGGTCTCTGCCGCGAAGATAGCAGCTGCCAACCCCGCGGCACCGGCGCCGATGATGGCAATATCAGCTTGTTGCGGCATGGAATGGACTGAAGGATTGTGGAGGGTTGCGTTACGATTCGAGTGGAAATTGTTCGAGGACTTCAAAGGCATCATAGGCTAGGCACCATTGCCCATTCGATTGTTTGACCCATTTTTCTAATGTAATGACACCATGTCCCACATTCATGCGCCACGTGGCAGATAGATGAACGGTTGATTCGTTGATGACATTGAGTGTGGTGCCTTGATATTCCAGTTGTCGCGCTCCTGAAGCCATAAACGGGCGCCAGAAATCGTCAATCTCCTGTGTTCCCGTAAAGGTTCCCATAGGTTTGGCCTCAATGACGGCATCTGGCAGGTATGCGGCCAGGCATGCGTTGACGTCGCCCTTATTGAAATTGGCTATCCATCGTTGACTAGCCAGTAACACTTCGCCGCGAACGGTGGAAGAGTGCGTATTCATGGGATGACATCCTTTCTTTCTGACATATATGATGACGGTTGTTTAATATTTCACTTCCTGTTATCCGGTAACCACGGGAGGGGTTTTCTGTAACACCTCTCGCGTATCCTTCTGTTTGCGCAACAGCATGACATCGTTATGGAAAAATTCTAACTTAGCATGCCATTGTTCGGCTAACCATTCGAATGTTGATCTGGAGAAAAAACACACATGGGTCAGGTCATTTTTGTAGTGCCACTTCGCAAAGGCTTCTTGATCTCGCACAAGCTTGGTCATGAGGCCAAGATACCCTTCTGGTCTGAGGAGCGTCCACAATTGCGAGAGAATTGTTGCTGGATCATGCAGATGCTCCACCACCTCAGTGGCTGTAATGAAATCATATGACTGTTGTAAGGCGACTGGATTTCTTGCATAAAAATGGTCATACAGGGTGACAGTATGGCCAGTCTCTTCAAGCATGATCGACAATGTTGGGCCAGGGCCTGATCCAAAATCCAAGCCGTGGCTCTTGGGGGCTAACTTATCTTGCAGAGGGAAAAAGAGGCGGCCAAGGAACCGACGATATCCGGGGTCAGCGGGAGAGTTTTGATGATGATCATAGGCTGCCTTCTCCTCCGCTTCCGATACATATTGTGCCGACGGGACAAATACTAAGTGGCAATGGAGACACACAAAATAGTTTCGTCGTTGATCATGATAATATTCTTCTTGGGAATTGTGTCGGCACAAGGGACAGGGGTGCTTTGAGATTGTGGGTTTCACAGTCGATCCTGAAACAGCACAGCCAGTCTCACGCAAGACTCAAGCATCGTAAGGCATGAGAGTAAAGCGTGAAATGAACTAAGACTACATGCGAATCTTGCGTATCACATTGCAAAATTATGGAAAGCGAGGGGGCATGTTCCCATGCCGTTGTCTTGTTCTTTTTTTGCCGCTTTCCACCGTACGAGTTTCCCCATTGCGTGGTTTCGGCTCGTCCGGGGTTAGGAATGTGTCGGCTTCGCACACCTATTTGCTTTGGTTGGCGCAGTCAATGCATAAGGGTACAGTAGGGTCGAACTCTAGTCGTTTGACATTGATGTCTTCTCCGCATCGCAGGCAAAGTCCGAAGATCCCCTTTTCTATGCGCTGGAGGCTGGCCTCGATTCGTTGCAACTGAATCGTTCGCCGTTGTTGAGATTCCTTGGCCATGGCCTGTCCTTGCAGCGCGTCCATGCGAGAGACGCGGCCGACAGTTGTTTGATCAAGCTCGACTGTTCGGGCGGACTCTTGGCCTGATTGTTCCACAGCCAGGAGTTCTGTCTGTAGTTGGAGTATGGCCTGTTTGAAATGCTGAGAGTCAAAGTCGTTCAACATAATCTGAATAGATTGTATACGTGGGTTGAAGGGAGTGTTGTGGCAATGTACCCTAGACAAGGTTCTAAAGGCCAACTGGCTATAATGTGTGAGCAAATTAGTTTATAGAAGGAGAGGCTATGGATAAAGTTCTGAAAGGATTGATCACGTTTCAAAAAGAGGTGTTTGCTAAAAAGAAAACGTTGTTTGCTTCGTTATCCAAGCAGCAGAAGCCAAGCGTGCTCTTCATCACGTGCTCTGATTCTCGTATTGATCCGTCATTGCTGACACAGACAGACCCGGGAGATCTCTTCATTATTCGGAATGCTGGCAATTTGATTCCCACGTACGGCGCTGCCATTGGCGGAAGTACGGCGACCATTGAGTATGGTATCTCCGTTCTCAACGTGAAAGATATTATTGTCTGTGGGCATACGGATTGTGGCGCGATGAAGGGATTGTTGCATCCTGAAAAACTTCAACAACTTCCAGCTGTCAAAGCTTGGTTGCAACATGCAGAAACGACGGCACGAATTGTCAAAGATCATTGCGCGCATTTACAGGGAGATGATTTATTTGCCGCATCTATTAGAGAAAATGTCTTGGTTCAGCTGGATCATCTCAAGACGCATCCGGCTGTTGCCACACGATTGCGCGGGGGAGATGTACGTCTACATGGATGGGTCTATTCTATCGGGACCGGAGAGGTGTGGGCGTATGATGAAGAGGCAAAGGATTTTGTGAATCCCGCCAAGAGGAGGCGGAGAGCGCGATAGTAGTTCTCTTGTTCGGTTGATTCGGAAATCATAAGGATTTTGTAGTG
>QIMB01000148.1 GCA_003233615.1 Nitrospirota bacterium | reverse complement strand
AGTTGCTAATCAGTTTTCGCGATTGGCTAATGGTGCCACCCGATTCGGCCTTACAACTTCGGTAGTAAACAGTGTGAGGTTATGGCTCCCAATAATTGAGGAGCAACGCCGTATCGCCGCAGTCCTTTTCGCCTGTGACCTGGAAATTAAATTATTGAAAAAGAAACTGGAAAAATTGAAGGAACAGAAAAAGGGGCTGATGCAGAAGCTGTTGACAGGGGAAGTTCGGGTTAAAGTAACAGGGAGGAGATGCTAAAATGACTTCATTATTTAATCTTTCCCCTGCTCAGTTAGGAAATCTCAACGCAGAGCAATCTGTTGAGATATTCCGTGACTTGCTGTGGTGTCATGCCCGAAAATATGGCGTACCAATTACAAAAGTTCACATAACCAGTCGAATTACCGTAAGTGATGGTGGGATTGATGCAAGAATTGACGATGATGTATCCGGTATTCCTGCGGAACTATTGGTTAGCGCCGGGACAGGCTATCAATTGAAAACAGGAACATCCTTTAAACCATGGCAACCAAGCCAATTACGTAAAGAACTATTCGGATCAACTAAAGCAAAAGTCTGCTTTGACAATCTTGATGATGAGGTTAGAGAGTGTCTCAAACAAGGCAATAGGTACATAATTGTATGCTTCGGAAGCGACCCCGCCACTCCCCAAATACGTATAACGAAAGACGAATTAACAAATTGCTTTGAGCAATGTGGGTTCGAAAAACCTCGGGTCGAGGTTTGGGGGCAAACCCATCTTGTTGGTCTTATTTCAGAATTTCCTTCAATTGTCTTGAAGATATTAGGTAAATCTGAGTATCAATTTCAGACACTGTCAGGTTGGTCAAGTAACGACGATATGACTCTCCCCTTGAAGCTTGGCGGTGCACAGGAGGAATGGATCAGTAATATCCGGGAAGCGCTTCGAACCTCTAATGACCATTTGAGAATTGTCGGAGAGCCTGGGGTTGGAAAATCTCGTTTGGTCTTTGAGGCACTGTCCACAGATGATCTTGCCCAAAGTGTAATCTATATACCACATGCAGAGGATTTTCAGAAAAGTCAACTTTTTAATGACCTGATTCGTGCAGACGCTGAATTTCATGTAATTCTGGTTGTTGATGAGTGTCCAAATAAAGAAAGAGCATCCATCTGGAATGTTCTAAAGGCACACCGCTCTAAATGCCAACTCATTACCATTGATCATGGTCCTGAGGGAAGTTCAGATGAGGCGATGCGTGTATTGCATTGCCCTTTACTATCAGATGAACAGATTGCCGCAATAATCAACTCATATATTGAGACTCAAGACGAGGCTAAACGCTGGGCAGTCTGGTGTAGTGGATCTCCCCGTGTAGCACATGCTGTAGGCCAAAACCTGCAAAAAAATCCGAATGACGTTTTCAAACCACCCGCTACTGTACCAATCTGGGAACGTTTCATCTCAGGTTATGAGGATGCCGGTAGTGAAATAATTCAGCAGCGTTTGACTGTCTTACGTCATATTGCCTTGTTTCAAAAATTTGGATTTGAACCGCCGGTTACTGACGAAGCTCAATTCATAGCAAATCTTGTAAGCCGGGTAGATCCCACCATCACATGGGGCAAATTCCAATCAATTGTCAAACAGCTCGGAGAAAAGCGGATATTACAGGGCAAAACAACATTGTTTATGGCGCCTAAAGCCTTACACACCTACCTCTGGCTTGATTATTGGAAACACTACGGCAGAGGATTTGACTTCAAGGATTTCATTGTAAGACTCCCTCAAGGACTGCTGAAATGGTTCACAAGGATGTTCATTTATGCCCATGCAAATCCACTTGCTCAACAGGTAGTAAAAGATGTTCTCGCCCCTGGCGGCCCATATGATGAAGAGGATTTTTTAGTTTCAAATCTTGGAACAAGCTTCCTCTCTGTTCTATCAGAAGCCGACTCCAAAGCAACGTTGCAATGTATTGAAAGGACTTATGGCTCTTGGCCTAAAGAACGCTTACGTGCTTGGGATACCGGTCGACAAAATATTGTTTGGGCATTAGAGAAAATTGCCGTATGGCCAGATACGTTTAAGAATGCTGCACGTATGTTACTCAAGATGGGCACAACGGAACTGTCAACTTGTTCAAATAATGCGAGTGGTACGTTTTCCGGATTATTCAGTGTAGCGTGTGGACCTGTCGCATCGACTGAAGCCACACCACCACAGAGGTTGCGGGTGTTGGAGGAGGCACTAAGGTCCGATGATATCGACGAGAGAAATCTCGCGTTGACGGCGTGCAAGACTGCATTGTCCACACGTGGTGGTTTCAGAATCGTTGGCTCGGAGTATCAAGGGCTAAGGCCCGTTGCTAAACTTTGGATACCTACAACATACGGTGAAATATTCAATGCATATCGAGCAGTATGGAATCTTCTCGTGGAGGTTAGTCGTAGCTGGCCAGAAGAGGAAAGAAAATTGGCAAATAGCACCCTTATTAAGGCTGCTGGCAGGTTGGTTCGAATTGAATCGCTATCATCTGAAGTTTTATCGACTATCGAAGGACTATTATATGATTCTGCTACCGAGTTACGGGGAATGGTAAGTTTTATTGTCAATACACGTCGTTTCCGATCTGATAGTCTGTCATCAGAAATTCTGGAAAAAATAAACCAACTGGACATGAAAATAGCGGGCACTACCCTTAAGCAGCAAATAGATAGATACGTGCTAAATAGCACATGGGAGGAAGAAAGAGATGAGGATATTCCTGAGGAGGAATCCATAGAAAGGCGTGTAGCAGACCTTGCAGAGCGTGCGGTTAATGATTTTTCAGAATTTTTATCTCTTATCAATAAATTGACACATACTGAAGGACACAAACTTTATCAGTTTGGTTTTGAGATTGGACAAAGGGATAAGAATCGAAAGTTGCTACAACAAATACTCGATTCGCAACGTGTAGCAGGTGGTAATGGCACCACCCAATTTATCGGTGGGTACCTACGCGCGCTCCGGGAAATATCTGAAGAAGATTGGGAAAGGCTGATTATAGAACTTTTGTTTGACGTTGATTTTAAGGAAATTGCTGGACAACTGATCTGGAGAACAGGACTAAATACTAACGTAGTCAAACAGATGCTTTATGCATATGCAAAGGGTATTTTAACTGCTAAAGATTTCGCTATCCTCCAATTCTCGCAAGAGACGAAACGGCTTGACCAAGAACTGATTGAGGAAGTCCTGTCCACGCTGTTTAACAAGAGTGATGAAGAGGCTCTCCTCGTTTCTCTTGAGATCGCTGACTGGTTTTACCGCGATAAAGATGCTGATAGAAAAATGCCAAAAGATCTCATTTTTAAATTGTTGACAAAATCTGATTTCTTTACAGATCGTCTTGATCCGATGCAGGGATATTATTGGGGTGAGCTTGCAGAAAAGTATTTAGATACATATCCAGAACAGGAGATTGAACTATTCAAGATAATAATGATCCACCTGGAAAACGAGAGCTTCATGACTCTTAAATCCACAAGCGCGTTTCATTCTATTGCTGGAAAAATAGCAAAAGCAAAACCGGCTGAAACATGGGAAGTCGTGCGAAATTTACTTGGCAATCTCGATACTGATTTGGCGAATGGACTGTTGCACTGGCTGGAGGATGAACGGGCATTTGGAGATGGACCCGGCATTCAGCCGTTGACCTATTTCCCAATGGATGCGGTGCTGGCTTGGGTAGATGAAGATGTAGAGAATAGAGCGCCAGCTATTGCACACGCAGCCCCGAAAACTCTTGATAAAGACAGCGATGGTCAAATAACGAGAGAACTTTTACATCGTTATGGGCACTTGGAACGTGTCAAGTCGGAGCTGTTTGGAAATTTCAATACGGATGGATGGTCAGGGTCAGCGAGCGAACACTATAGGAAAAAACGCGATCAGGCACGATCATGGCTTAACGGAGAGACATCACTGTATGTCGTTGAATGGTTAGAGGAATATATTGACAGCTTAACTTCTCAGATTGAGAGTGAAGAAATCAGGGAAGAGCGAGAATTTTGATTATTGTAGGATAAACAAAATGGTCAAAGGGGAAATGCCTTGAAGTGCTCAATAAAAAAGGCCGCTGATTTGCTACGCTGGTTCAGCAGGCCAAAACCTCGATTGGTTCAAAGCCGATGGGCAGTGAACTCACTTTTAGGATAACAGAAGGAGTATCTGATGTCAATTAGAAAAAAGAACAGGAGTTCCCCCAAAAAACAGGCATCAAATAGAATAAGTCCAGGAATAATAGAGAGAAAATGAATTTACAAAGTGGTTGCAGTAGGTTTTTAAAAAAATGGGGGAAGTTAAAACAAGGGAAAGAGGAAAAGAAGACCTCCTATGGTATATCTTATAAGTAGCGAACAAACAAGGATATAGCAGGGAGGAGGTCAAATGAATTATAGCAGAATGGCGAGAAAATTGAGGAAAAAGATATCAAGATTTTCGGGGGAAGTTTCAAAAGGACTGCCGAAAGTAGGGGAGCGATTTGTGAGAGAGATGGTATACGGGATACAAGTGAGTCAATCGGTGGTATTGACGAAGATAGGGAGGCAGTTGGAAGAGAGGGTATCCGATCAAGAAAGTGGAGGAGTGTCTGTCACGGCAATTACAGCGGCGTGGAATGGGAGAGAAAGCACAGGAGAATCTATTGGAGATGGCGTCAAGGCATATAGGGAAAGAAACATTACTGATACCGGATCTAAGGATGTTGAAGGGGCAGCGCCGATTTCTGATACGAATAATAGGCAACCGCAATCTTATATGTGCTGGTAAGGAAAAGCTTGCCAGAGAGATAGCAGAAGACTGTCCGTTGCTATACGCTGAAACAATAGTAAGGGTAGATGACGGAAAAGAAAAGGTCTACCATCTTGAGTTTGGGTACCGCAACGTGAAGTTTCCTGGAAGGGAGGAAACGTTGGGGCTTTTAGTGGTGCGGGGATTTGGACGGGAGCCCATGATGCTGTTGACGACAGAGCGGCTGAGAAGAAGCAGGAAAGTGCTGTGGTGGTTGGTACGGGCATATATGCGGAGATGGGCTATAGAGGAGACAATTTGATATATAAAGCAGAGTTACGAGTTGGAGGATGTACGGGTATTGAATTATCGAAGCCTCCAGAATATGATGCCGCTGGTATACGCCGTTGCCTATTTTGCAGCGGTGTTATTGGATACAGCCTCAAAGCTCAAGGTGATGGCTGGTTATGTATTGAAAGCGGCGAAACGGGTGTTTGGAATACCCGAGTTTCATTACTACAGCATTGCAGACGGTCTGACAAGCAT
>QIMB01000011.1 GCA_003233615.1 Nitrospirota bacterium | reverse complement strand
CCTCTCACACCTCAGCAATCGGTGACCCGGCTCCGCGAAATATTTCGCCAAGGCTTTGAACAGGCCAACGAACTTCTTGAGGCACGATCAGACGAGCCAAGTGCTCGAACCCTCTCTCCCATTTGAGACTGTCTATGCCAAAGCATCATTTTGACATCGCCATTCTTGGGGCAGGCCTTGCGGGCAACCTCTTAGCCAGACAACTCCGACAGACCTTCCCTCATCTTACCGTCGGGATGTTTGAAAAATCTCAATCTACGTCATTTAAAGTTGGAGAATCCACGGTCGAAATCACCGGAAATTACCTTACAAGACGGCTTGGCCTGGAGAATTATCTCACTGAACATCACATCGTCAAAAATGGCTTGCGTTTTTTCTTTGACCAGGAAAACCGTCAAGCCCCCTTGATTGAGATGAGTGAAATCGGCGGAATTGACACACCCTTTCATAAAGCGTTTCAACTCGACCGTGCACGATTAGAGACTGATCTCTTACAGATGAATCAAGAAGACGGTGTTGAACTTCATATGGGCAGTCGGGTCTCCGCCCTCCAACTCAGTTCTGATGCATCCCCACATACATTTTCTGTGGACACTCACTCCCAAAAATGGACAGCTCAATGCCGATGGCTTATTGATGCAAGTGGTCGATCATCAATTTTGGCCCGTCAAGAAAACTTACGAATTCCGGAGTCGCAACACACGTTGGCTGCAGTATGGGGGCGTTTCAAAAATGTGGCAAACCTAGACGAAGTCGGTCCGGACACGTTTCGCCAGCGCGTCCATGGAACAAGCCGTCACTCATCGACAACGCATTTTTGTTATCCAGGCTATTGGATTTGGTTTATTCCCCTGGGACAGGATATCGTGAGTGTCGGCATCGTGATGGAGCGACCGGGCTGTTGGCAGGATCACCTTCGCAAGGCCAAAGGATTTGTGGACTTTCTCAAAGAGCACCATGCGGCCTGGTCACTCCTCCACGAGGCTGACCTCGTAGACATCGGCAGCTTCCAGCACCTGACGTATGGGACACGCCAATATTTCAGTCAGTATCGATGGGGCATGACAGGTGAAGCCGCCGCATTCACTGACCCATTTTACAGCCCTGGGTCGGACTTTATCGCGTTGGAAAATGATCTCATCACAAATATGATTCGCTCTGAAGAAGAGGGTGCCTCGGCCGAGCAGCTGCATAATCTCGTCAATCGATCCAACGACTACATGCATTTTCGCTATGAAGCCAGCATGCGTCTCTACCGTAATATCTATTCTCTCTTTGGTAGCTATGAACTCCTCAAATTGAAATGGCAACTGGACTTTCCCTCGTATTATCATATTTGGCTTTCTGAATTTATGCAGGACCTTCATCTTAACGAGGAATTCCTCGCTGATAAGATTCAGGAGCAACAACCTGTGCTCAATGCGCTCTCGAATTTCTCTCAGCTCTTTCTCAAAGTTGAACACCATCTTCATAGCACCAAAGCCTATTATCGAAAAAACCTTGGACAATTCACGAACGCCTTGGAAGGGATAGACTGGGTGGAAGAAGTAGGACACGCCCAAACACCCCGCCAATTTTTTACCCGACTTCATGAGATTTTCAATTGCACACAAGAACAGGCTCATCAGCTCCTTGGGATGAATACAATGGAAAAACCGTTTCCTCTCTCACATTTCCTGACGCTACGGACCTCGGCCTGACGTTGCCAATGACTCCTCTGTACTTCGGGTATTCCACGCTGGTCTCATCGCTTGGACGTGGGAAACAGGCTCATTTGACAGCCCTGCAGGAACAGCAATCAGGCCTACGACCCTGCGAGTTTGAGGGAAAGACGCTTCCCACCTATATGGGCATGGTCGACGGGCTTGACGAGATCTCTCTGCCATCCAACCTGAGCCATTTTCGGTGCCGAAACAACCATTTGGCATCATTAGGCCTTCAACAGGATGGATTTGAAGACCAGATTGCCGAGGCGCGCCGACAGTACGGAGCTCAGAGAATCGGAGTGTTCATCGGCACCAGCACGTCAGGCATTCTCGAAACGGAACATGCCTATCAACACACAGATCACGACACAGGAAGGCTTCCTGCGGAATTTATCCCACGAGGTCGATATACGCAAGATTCGTTTTCCGTTGGCCATTTCGTTCGTGAATATTTGCAACTCACCGGCCCAACAGCGGTCGTGTCGACGGCCTGTTCCTCCAGCGCAAAAGTCTTTGCGGCAGCATCGAGGTATATCGAGACCGGGCTGTGTGATGCCGTCGTCGTCGGCGGGGTGGATAGTCTCTGCCTGACGACGCTATACGGATTTTCAGCCTTGCAATTAACCGCCCCGGGACCCTGCCGTCCATGCGATGCTCACCGTGAGGGCTTGACGATCGGAGAAGCTGCAGCATTTGTTTTTTTGGAAAAATCTCCTAGGAATGGCAAGCAGCAGACCACTGTATTTTTGGGCTATGGGGAAAGTAGCGATGCCTACCATATGTCTCATCCTCACCCCAATGGCCACGGTGCGATTTTGGCTATGGAAGCCTCATTACACAGTAGTCGTCTCTCCGCATCTGACATCGACTATATTCATATGCATGGAACGGCAACAGTGGCAAACGACCAAACCGAAGACCGCGCCATAGCCGCCATATTTCAGAATACAACGCCTTGTAGTTCTACGAAAGGCTGGACAGGGCATACACTCGGCGCCGCCGGAGCGGTGGCGGTGGTGTTAGGAGATCTCTTCCTGCAACATGGGTTTCTTCCCGGCTGTCTGAACGCCAGCACGGTCGATCCTTCCTTCTCTAGCCAGGTCCTGCTCCACAACCAGGAACGGCCGATTCAACACATCATGAGTAATTTTTTTGGATTTGGTGGGAACAATTGCACCTTAATCCTAGGAAGACACGCATGAAGATCTTTGTGCATGGCGTTGGAGTGCTTGGACCGGGTATAGACAATTGGCAATCATGCCAAAGGCTGTTCAAGGAACAGTGTCTCTATGATGACTCCATGACGCCAAATCCCATGCCCTCGACACTACCCGCCAACGAGCTTCGCCGAAGTAGCGACGTGGTTCGTTGGTCCCTGCAAGTGGCACAGGAAGCCGTGCAACACAGTCAGCTTGACCCAAAAACGATGGCCACCGTATTTGCCTCGTCCGGTGGGGAAGTCGGCATCCTCCATAAGATTTGTCAGTCGTTAGACTGTTCTGCGCCAATGGTTTCTCCAACCTTATTTCACCAGTCCGTCCACAATGCCGCCGCTGGCTACTGGAGTATTGCCTCCGGTTCACAACATTCTTCCACAAGCCTAGCCTGTTACGATTCCTCATTTGAGGGAGGGCTGCTTGAAGCAGCCGCCTTATTGTCTACGGACCAGGAAGAACTCGTGTTATTTGCGACCTATGATGTCCCCGCTCCTTTTCCACTCTATGAAACCCGGCCGCTAATCGCTCCTTTCGCCATTGCATTTGTCCTCGGCAAACATGCTTTACCCGTAAGTGTGTCTATGTTAGATATCACCGTCCTATCAGAACACAACGCCAAGGCACCCACGGCAATGCTTCAAACAAGCTTAGAGTCATTGCGGTTAGGCAATCCAGCTGCCCGAGGCCTTCCTCTACTCCATACGATCGCCAAGAATCGGACCACTTCTATTTTTTTTAATTATTTGGAGAATCCTCAGCTTCAAATCGACCACCAACCATGTCAGCCTTTTCTAGACTAGAACTCTCCAAATTTTTGCCGCATGGCGACGAGATGTGCCTTCTTTCATCTGTCGAATATTGGGATGCCTCATCGATTACCTGTCTCACCTCCACGCATCGGAGCAAGGACAACCCTTTACGACGGCAGGGGGGTTTGGAAATGATCGCAGGGCTGGAATACGCGGCCCAAGCCATGGCTGTGCATGTGGGCCTCACGACAGACATTTCCGAGCGTAACACGTCAGTGGGGTATCTTGGTGCGGTACGCAATCTTCAGGTGCACAGTCGCACGTTTCAGCAATTTGCAGAAGACCTGACCATTGAAGCAAATATCTTGCTGGAGCAATCCATGAGTTTCATCTACGCTTTTTCGATACGTGTACACGAGACAACTCTTCTACAAGGCCGCGCGTCGATTTTTATTAAACCTAAGTTGAGCGATTCTTATGGATGAGATGTGCCAAGACCTTAGGATGCCAGGGTGTGTGAAAAACGCAGGCAGACTCCTGTGGTCTGTCGAGGTTTTTCACACATCGCTGGCGCCTGAGGGATTGGTGCAGATCGCTATAGATAATTGCTCAATTTTGGTTAAGGGACCAGAATCCCAGACATGAAACGGGCACTTGTCACAGGCGGCAATAGTCCAATCGGCACCGCTATCTGTCGAGAATTGATTTCGGTGGGTTTTCATGTGATTGTTCATGGATACCAACACCAGGAAGTGTCCAATGACATCACAAGGCAACTCATAGAGACTGGCGGCTCAGCCGAAGCCATTTGTTGCGATCTGACAAATCCAGAGACAACCGAACTCACGATGAACACACTACTCGAACGGGGGCCCATCCAGGTCATTGTTCATAACGCAGGCATTTTTCACGATGCACCCATGGCTGGCATGAGCCCACAACAATGGCATAGTGTGATCGATGTCTCACTTAACGGATTTTTTCATGTTACTCAACCTCTTTTGCTCCCGATGATCCGCACGCGTTGGGGACGCATTATTGCCATTTCCTCACTGTCTGGAATGATTGGGCACAGGGGCCAAACCAATTATTCTGCTGCAAAATCAGGGCTACATGGCGCAGTTCGATCACTTGCGACGGAAGTTGCCTCACGTGGCATTACTGTTAATGTGGTAGCACCTGGACTGATTCATTCTCCTGCCACGGAAAACGCATTTACGGTAGAACAAATAGAGAGTATGGTACCTATGAAACGTGCAGGCCAACCTGAAGAAGTGGCCTCGGTGGTAGGATTTTTAGCTTCGGAGCAAGCGAGCTATCTTTCGGGACAAATCATAGGTGTGAATGGAGCCATGGCGTAATTATATAGCGTGAACAGCCTATCTCAATATTCACAACAGGTGCGCGGATCTTCTTTAGACCCATCACCGTCCGTAACGGAACCCTCCCGTTATGCCGTGGTCATTCCCGCGTACAATGAAGAACCCACAATCTATGCCGTGGCCCGGGAAGCCCTAGACCATCTTGCTCATGTCATCGTGGTTGATGACGGATCCACAGACAAGACGGGCCACGTGTTACAGGAATTGCCTGTCACGATCCTACGAAACGACACCAATTGCGGAAAAGCGGCTAGTTTAT
>QIMB01000438.1 GCA_003233615.1 Nitrospirota bacterium | reverse complement strand
GCTGACTGGCATTGAGCCTCACTCGCCCAAACCTGATCCTCTCCTCCGAGAATGGTCTTTGAGTCAGTATCAGCCTCTTGAGCCAAAGGTGTGTTGGGGACGGTAGGTGTGGCTGTGCCTGCTCTGACGTATTTTTTATGCACCCAACTTGAATTTCCAGATGCCAATTGAACAGACAGCCAATGGCCATTCTGAGCGATGGTGTTAATCACAGCCCGGGTGCCGGTCGGCACATGTTTCAAATAGCTTGGTGTGGGATTGGAATGCAGCGGCACCCCAATCGGTTTTTTAGCCTCAAGGACGACCTGTTGGCCAACCGTGAAATCTCGGGCGGAGGTAAGATTAAAGGTTCCGATTAGCAACAGAACCATGAATACTAGAGAACTGAAAATTTTTCGCATGATCTCTTCTTAACAAATTTAGAGTGATATTACCAAGAGCGTAAAAAACGTTGTACCCTCGATGAAGAGAATTCTATCATGAATAATGGCTAGGACAGGTTGAATGTGTATTAAGTATTAGATTGACGAATGAGCGCTTCGACCTTCTCGACTCGTTTTTTGAAGGATGGCTCCAAATCCTGTTTTGCCCGCACTTGTGCACAGGCTCACCCGATGGTTCCGTAACTGGTCACATCAAATTCCCGGGCGGTCTCAGTTAATGTGAGATCACAGATTCCCTTAACGGCATACATGGCCACTTTTCTGGCATCGTTGGTTTCCCCGCCCCGTGGTGATCGTCCCATCTTCACCTGAAACACCAGGCCAACTTGTTTCAAGACCTGCCGAACCGACGGCCGCATCGAATATATGACCATGACGTCTATCATGTGATGAATCGGGGTCGAGGCGCTCAACAGATTTTTCACGTCCCGACCTACCTGATATTTGTGCTGACCCTCGCCGACGCATACGAACGCTTTGGGCTCATGATTCATGCCTATTGTTTGCTAGGCAATCATTAATCACCGACGATCCCGACTTTGCCAAGACGATTCAGCGAATCAAATGCTATGTCATCAAGCACGCAACTTGACCCCTGTCATGTCTAGACTGTTGGTTTCACTGACAATGCAGTCGCTTGGCGATCTCATCAAGGGATTGGAGGGCTTCAGTAAATCCGCCATGCCATATCCTTACCCGATCACGTAAGGCCGTTTCGAATTTGTGTTCTCGAATAAACTCAACAACGGTGGGTTGGTGGTCCAGGTGTTTTTGGGAGATACGAAATTTGGTGTTTAATGTGTGCGTTAACTGGTAGGCCCAAAAGTCGTGATCTTGGAGATTGGCTGTCTGAAGTTTCATTGGGTTTGATTTCGCGAGAACGATTACCTGCGGGAGCGTCCTATCGTTAACCGGGCCTTCAAATCTATTTCGAAGCACTCTGTTGACGTGCAAATCGCCAAAACCGTAGCCGGCAATCAGAATTGCGTCCGCTTCTTGCACATGTCGAACAAGGGCAGCGTAAAAAGTTTGATAAGGTTCGGCTAATATCTGATTGAGCTTGAAACTGCCAGCGATCAATGTCGTCATTGGTATTGGCCGAAAGTCCTGCGCCATGTCAGGAATTGGTGGTTTATAATCTTCAAATGAGTCATGAAGGTTATTCTTCCAAGCAAGCGAAGGCTTGTAAGTTGGGCTTGAGATACAATGATGTACGCTACCATGAAGGTGGTAGATGAAGTCCCATTCCCTGCGCAGGCTGACACATAGTGGATCAAAAATCCCACGACTATTGAACCCATGAAAAGCCTCAGGCCAAGCGCTCCGTGCGACATTGTCGTAATTCAAATTGTAGATCCCGAGATCAAATTGCTCGCGAAGCTTCAGAAATATGTTCTGGTAGGCGAAAAATGGGGATGATTCCATTTCGAGCGACTTGCTACACTCACGCATGTATTTAGCCAGTTTCTCAAGAAGAAAACCTTGCTCTCTTATAATCAAATGGCGATAGGAATATTTCTCGGTCTCAGGCGGTAACCCAAACGCGCTGACGGGTGCCCCATCTCTTACTGCCGCTCGAAGCACATTGCCGAACGGGCTTGGCGTTAGCCAACTCGCCAAAGCCGTCATCTCACCGAGGATTCTTTCGTAGTTTGCACCAATGTTGTAGTGATTCGACCCATAGTATGCTTCAACTATTTTCCACAAGACGTTGAATATGCCCCTTCCGGAATCGCCGGAGAGTCCGGTCGTAGGCTCGCACTCCCGACTCCAGCCTTTCATACGCTCATTGATATCGCAAACACTTGGCATCCCACAGTCGCTGGAACTGCCTGCGCCTAAAATGACAAGGAGCTTTGATTTGCCAGAGGTGCGTGGGGTCATGTGTAGGGTCGTTGCTTGCTTTATTGTATGGAGTCAGATGGCATGCCCAGACCTCTCTGCATCGAATATGACCATGCCATGTATTATGTGATGAATCGGGGGCGAGACGCTCAACTGATATTTCACTCGGGTTCGGTTCTGGATCTTTTCCCCTAATCATTCTTCTTCGTTATTGGAAATGTGTACCTAACAAGAAGGGTGAAATATTGCAAGCGTGGATAGAGGGGAAGGTCGCAGATTCTCTCCGGGGGGATGAACAGGAACAATGTGGCGCGGGTGATGTATCCATACATTTGACCTCTCATTCTCACATGGATAAAAATGAAGATCCAGCACGACCCTGTTATGATCCGATTTCTTTGGAAAGGTAACTATGAGTTCTTCTCTCAATCTTGACATTGCCAACCGCATTGAGTTGCGTCCTATTGCGAAAATCGCACAGGACACTTTGGGGTTGAATCCTGATGACCTCGAATTGTTTGGGAAGCACAAAGCCAAAATACCGCTTTCAATGATGGAGTCTCTCTCCGGCAAGCCGGATGGCAAGCTTATTTTAGTAACAGCCATTTCACCCACAAAAGCGGGGGAAGGCAAAACGACCACATCTATCGGATTGGCGGACGGGATGAATCACATCGGCGCCAAGACTCTTGTGGCGATCCGCGAGCCGAGTCTGGGTCCATGTTTTGGAATGAAAGGCGGAGCCTGTGGCGGTGGGTATGCCCAAGTCGCGCCAATGACGGACATTAATCTGCATTTCACCGGAGATTTTCATGCCATCACAGCCGCACATAATCTGCTTGCGGCCATGGTCTCCAACCATCTCCATTGGGGGCACAAGCCACAGATTGATCCGCGACGGGTGACGTGGGGCCGAGTGCAGGATGTCAATGATCGATCACTTCGTTCCATCATTACCGGGTTGGGTGGAACAGCGAATGGCTATGCGCGTGAAGGCCGTTTTGATATCACGGCGGCTTCGGAAGTGATGGCGATTCTCTGCTTGGCTTCTGATATGAAAGATTTAGAGCGCCGATTGGGAAATATCAAAGTGGGGAGAACGGTTGATAAGGACATGGTCTTTGCGCGACATATCAACGCCCATGGAGCGATGACCGCCTTGCTCAAAGAGGCCTTTAATCCAAATCTGGTGCAAACGTTGGAGCATAACCCGGCGTTGGTTCATGGCGGGCCGTTTGCGAATATCGCTCATGGTTGTAATTCCGTGGTGGCCACAAAGTTAGCGCTGAAGTTGGCGGATTATGTTGTGACCGAGGCCGGTTTTGGTGCGGACCTGGGAGCAGAAAAATTTTTCAACATCAAATGCCGGAAAGCGGGACTCACGCCTGCCTGCGTGGTGGTCGTGGCAACGGTGAAGGCACTCAAGCTTCATGGAGGAGCCCAAGAGCAAGCGTTGGGAGACGAAGACCTCATGGCACTCAAGGCAGGGCTCCCTAATTTATTGAGGCATTTGGAAAACGTGAAAAAATTTGGTGTGCCGTCAGTGGTGGCGATCAATCAATTCACCCACGATACTACAGCTGAATTAGAGTTGGTCGAACGATCCTGTCAAGATTTAGGTGTGCGAATGGTCGTGTCTAATCATTGGGCTCATGGAGGCAAAGGGGCTGCAGATTTGGCAGAAGCTGTTCGGCACATAGTCGATTCAGAATCTTCGAAGTTTTCGGTGTTATATCCCGACGATCTTCCGTTAGCGGAAAAAATACGCACAGTAGCGCAGAAGATCTACGGTGCCGATGACGTACAGATTCCCAACACGGTCCAATCTCGTCTGACCGAGCTGGAAAGGAATGGTTACGGCCATTTCCCCGTGTGTCTGGCCAAAACACAGTACAGCTTTTCCACCGATCCCACCGTGAAAGGCGCACCTACAGGCTTTACTGTTTCGGTTCGTGAAGTTCGATTGGCCATGGGAGCGGAATTCGTCGTTGCGATGACTGGCGACATTATGACTATGCCAGGCTTGCCGCGGGTTCCTGCCGCCGAAGCCATTGGCGTGGATGACGATGGCCGCATCGTTGGCTTGTTTTAAGTCGGTTCCTACGCTCTCCTGCACGATGGGACGAGACTGCCTGATTTTTCTCCACGCTGTTATTCCGTACATTTTCTATAGGGAACCTCTATTTAAAAAACATGAGGCAGCAGGAGAGAAGAACAGTTTTTAGGAGCGTGTGTATTGTCTATATAGGCAATGGTTAGTATAATGGTTATATAACTAACCATATGGAGTCTTTGATATGCCGCATGTTGATCATTATGTGTCTGTGACACAAGCGAAAACGCAGCTTTTGAACATCATTCGCCGGCTGGGTAAACAAGAGGACTCTGTTGGCATTACGCGGGATGGCATTCCCACAGCGGTTCTTCTCAGCATGGAACATTTTGAGGGGCTGATGGAGACTCTAGAAATCTTAAGCGACCAGAAGACGATGCGGTCCCTGCGAAAGTCTTTGAAGCAAGCTCAAGTTGGTCGTTGGGAAACACATGAATCCGTCTTTGAAGGCAAGAATGCGTGACCCCATATCGCGTTCGCTATACGCCAGAAGCTGCCAGTCGCATTCGCAAACTGCATCCTCACGTCAAACAGGAAATTCGAGAGGCGATTCGGACCCTCTTGGAGAATCCTTTGTCAGGGTATTCCCTCCAGCAAGAACTCTTCGGCTATCGTGCCTGCCGTGTACGATCCTATCGAATAATTTATCGGCTGAATGATGATGAGCGTACTCTTGATGTGGTCTTTGTTGGACAGCGTCGGAATGTCTATGAAGAGCTGCTCTCCTTGGTCCGCAGTCCCGCCTTCCGCAATTAATGTGTAGAGGCGCGCCGATGGGGCGTCTTCTTAAGGCTCGCGAAATAATCGCTTATGTGTGGGTCTGCAACGGATTCACCCATTTCAACTTGTGATTCCCCGTGGTCTTGCCACGGGGATCCTATTTCCTAACAATAGGAGGGTGAGTGAAAGCACTGTTCAGAAAGCGAGTCA
>QIMB01000298.1 GCA_003233615.1 Nitrospirota bacterium | reverse complement strand
CACCGTGAGTCAAGGGAAATTGTCCCGTCAAGAGACTTGCTCTGTACGGCGAACACACAGGACACCCGGAAACAGCGTGGGTGAAGTTTACACTTTCTTTCTCTAATGCATCCAGGTTTGGCGTTTTGACATTCGGGTCTCCGGCATAACCCATGGCCTGGGCGCGCCATTGGTCAGCAAAGACAAATACGACATTAGGTATCTTCATCTATTCCCCATCTAACATAAAAATCAGTTGCCGGAGCCGACGCGGAGGGAGGCAGACCGGGAAACCTCAATAATATACATTGTATACCCCAGCATTGATTTTTTCAAACCTATATACTCATACATTGGCTTAGGCTACAGGCGACCATTCATTCCCGTCCTTTCAAGAACGGAGATTTTCGGCCGGTTAGCTAAATTTGGAGAAGAACCAAAAAACTTAACTTCCATCATATAATATATTAACAACATTTTTAACTTGCTTCAACATTTTTTTAACAAGATCGAGATCATAGCTATCTGTGTGATCACCTACTTGCATATATTTTTCTAATGACTGAATTTGAATATTAAAACGCAATTTATATCTCTTTGCCTGTTTTACAAAATATTCGACATCCTTAAAATCATCCCAGTCATTCCTTGACTGCACAACCAATGCTTTGGTGATTTTATCAAAATATTGCTCAGGCTTTAATTGAGAAAGATGGAGCCCTGTTATCCCTTCCATATTACATATATTGTCCAGTTGATGACTGGGATTACCGCAGGAATGAATTAAAAGATTGCCAAAATGAGCGGATATTTCTTTATAAAACGGAATTAGTATCTTAAATGCCTCTGGGGATATGAGGGCTATTATATCTTCTCCGATACCGATACCGGTTCCCTTTGGACGATGATTGTAGTTCATAGCAAAGTTGTATTGTCCAATATCGTCTCCGAGAATTTCACTTTGTTTTTTTATATAATAAATTATTGCTTCTGTAACTTTTTCCAATCCCTGAATAACCTCTTCCGGATTCAGCCTTAAACTTATCATAAAATTGCTGCTTTCCCACATTGTGGACAATGTGTCTAAAGGCCCCTGGGGAGTATGAATATTTATGTTGATTTTTCCTTCTGTTTCTTCTTTCATAAATTGGAACATCTCAAAAACTTTATTCATATAGAAATTATCTCTATCCGGGTCAAAGGAAATTATCTCTATCCGGGTCAAAGGTTGGGAGTTTCACTATATCTTCAGGCCTATGAATAAAGGGCTCTATCAAATATTTATCTTCCCTGTATAGCGGTCTTGCACCAAAAGCATTACCGATAATATAAGCGCCTGTATCCAGGGTTAAAACAGGAATGTAATCATCATCCAAGTCGGCCATATTTACAATATGTTGAAGCATATATTCAAGAGTCTTTTCCTTTTCTTCAAGAGAATGATAGGCCGGATGGACTAACCCGTCCCGTATTACGCCACGATGAATTGTTATCGGCGGTCCAATGAAAGGCTTGGCAAAATTCCATAAATCTTCATAGCACCGCTCAGATTTTAATTTGCGTTCCCGCGGATATTTATCTCCAATAATATTTAATAACTTTTTAACTCTGTCGTTCATCTACATCTCCTAATTTTATCCGACTTCTCATTAAAAAATATCTGTTTCCGCATCAGTTTCCTCCTTTGTTTGGAGGTTGACAAGGGCCTTCCCTGGCCAACCCCTACCTTGCAGCCTACCGTAAGTCCGCCCCTACCCCCTCGCCTTTTTGCCTAAAAAGGGAGCACTTGGTTGCCCCGAACCGTGCTCGATAAATCGGAAATAGGAGTCCCCCGCCCGGTTCCCCCAATATCGCGCCCGGACATATTCGAATCGATAAAGTTTGTCCCTGAAAACGATAAGTGTCGTCTCGACGAGGTCACCATCGATCGTGCCCAGATTGATGATCTGTGGTTTCATAAGAAAACCCCTTTGTTTTTATTTTTCGGCATTGGTGGACATTTCTCAGACCCTCCCATCTCTATCTCGATTGGGCCTTTGACAGATACTTTCACTTCGCCATTGGTGCATTCGGCTGTCACCGAGCCTAACGGGGTTGGGAATACAACGTGATAGTCAAAGTTACCTTTCCTTGGCGTCACGCGAAGTCTACGACATCCCGGCTTCAGGATTTCCAACCCGAGGAGATGTCGTATGAGGAAATCCGCCGGGCAGGCCGACCATGCGTGCGAATGAGTCCGCAAGAAGCCTCGGAAACTTCCGTCTCGCCAACTTCCGTTTTGATACCATTCTTCAAATGTAGATGTTGCGCCTTTGCCGACCATGCGTTTTCCCCAGCGACGTCGGATCAACTCGACGGCAAGGTCAAAGCGGTCTGCCCGTTCCAGAGCCGTCAGGACAACCGTCATGAAGAAGGGTTGAGCCTCAGTGAACGTGACGGAGCCATCGGACTCGAATAGTCTCGATATGACCTGGCGGGCAACCTCGTAATCGCAGAGCCCGGCCCAGATTGGGGCCATGTTTCCGTGCTCGCTGACCTTGAGGGAAAGCCCACCGTCGATACAGGCGTCCGCGTAACAGCCTCGCTCGTTGTCAAAGAGCGTATCATGAAAAGCGGCCTTCATCGATGTTCTCAGATTCCGTGCGAACCGGGCGGTATATGTGTCTCCCTTATAGGTGGCCAGATCATGTATGCTTTGGAGTGTGACATAAAAGATTGAGTTATAAGCGGAGCAGATGCCGCGCTTCTCCACGTCTGCCCAGTCAATGAAAACCCAGTAGGGCATGTCCTCTATCAGCGAGACTTCATTCAGATAGTCGATATGAGCGTCGAGGATTCGCAATGCCTGCGGGTACAGCCGATGGATTAGTTCTTCGTCGCCCGTGTACAGGAAATGTGCCAGGAGACCTTGAATCCACCACAGCGAATAGTCCGGGATTGCCCCCTGCCAATTGTGGTTCACCGTATTGCTGACATTGGAAATCAAACCTGTTGGGTGCTGGTTCTGTCCAGCCTGGAGGAAGAACTTGCGGGAGAGCGCCGCATCCCCAAAGCAGGAATGAATCGCGGGAACGGTCACCAGCGCGACATCGCCCAGCCACTGCGCCTGTTCGCGCCAAGGTGTATCCATCAGGAACTCATTCGAACACAACCGAACGGTGGAACGGGAAATGTCAAAGACGGCATTGAGTATCGGGTCATTGGAAGAGAACTGACCGCGTTCCTCGTAAGGGTATGTAGATACGATGCCTTGAACGCTATGGATGCTTACGGGTTCGAAGCACGAACGGAAGCGAAGCTTCAGATATCGGAACGATTTCCAGGTAAAGGATTCAAAAACTTGATTGCCATCCTTCATAATGTAACGGTCTGCGAATTCGCATTCCATGGCTATGTTGAAATGCCCATCGATAAGGCGTTCGGCGTACCCAATGTCCACAATGCCCCCGGATACGCCGTGCAAGTGAAGCCGCGCTCGGGCGGTGATGACACGTCCGAAGTCCAGGACAACGGTAGGGTCATATATGCCGTCGAAATCGAGATCACGGTGATGAAGACTGTTTTGGACGAGTGTTTCTCCCTCCCCACGGCACAGATTTTCGGGCTCCTCCAAACGGGAATATTGGACCGGTTTACCAACCATGGACAGTCCGGGCGCAAGGTCTGTGGCCTGGACCGGTTGGCAAGATCGAGGCTTTCTTCCACACACTCGACTCGTACGGGAAAGACAGGATCGCTGGTCATAAAGGGAATGTCGCGTGGAACGAGTTTTGACCAGGGCCCGGCACACGGGGGGCGATCCGATACACTCCCGCTAATGATCTTGGCGAAATGCCACGCGCCGTCATCAAAACCGACGTTCCGCCAACCCTCCGGTTCTTTGCGAGCATCGAAGAACTCCTGATAGGGCGTCGTCTTGTTCCCGTGGTAAGCATATGTATTCTGTTCCCAGGCCTCGGCACGAATTACCTGCCATGTGCTATCCGTGCCGGCCACCGTGGCTTTTTGTGTATCCACGACCTCCAGTAGAAGTCCCCCTCTGGTGTCAGGCAAGTTCCCAACGTGATTGACGATAACGGCAATACAGTTTGCGCCCCTCTGTAAATAGTCGCGCATATCGTATTCGTCGTAGTACTGGAAGAAGGGCTGTGACTGCGGCATTCCCCGACCGGCAAACCTGCCGTTCAGGAATAGCTGATAGCGGGTGTCGCTGGAGATGAAAAGACGGTGCCCTTCGGGTTCGGACAACAGCTCGAAGGTCTTGCGAAAGTAGTAATACACGTTTGACTCATGGCCCTGGACCTCGGACCAGATCCACTTGGATCTCCATTTGCGAACCCGTGCCGGTTGAGTCTCTATTGGTGAACTCATCTTTTCTCCTCAACGTCCAGCGTCAAAGCTTACCTACCGAAGTTAGGTGCAGCGCCTTGAGTTCTAAAAAAAATTGCACGATTATCATTAGCATAAAGAAGTGCACTGGTCAAGAAAAACTGGCGATATTCTTCTGATTGCACTTTTTTCTGCCTGATATATCAAAAGAAATGTCTTCCGGTTTGCTTTTTATTTTTGCCTGTGATATTCTTAAATGAGAGAGATAGGAACTGCCCGATGCCCATTAGAGACTTCATTATCTTTGAAAAGAGGTCAACTCCCTTTTTCCCGAATTAACAACACTCTGGCATTCTTCTCAACAGAAGTGATATTAATAAAGGTAGCCTCCGTTGTCAAATGTCAAGATTTGACCCCATTCCACGGTTAGAAACTTATGTTACAGAGCACTATGTCCCCGTTCGCTCAATTTCCTTTTTGTCAAAAATAGAACCGTCCCTTTTTACACCCCGATTTGGAAAATAATTCCCTTTTTGATAAAGGCCTTTTTCCTTATATTTGCTAATCCTAATCGCTTACGACATTCAAAATATAATCTGCTTCGCTCACTGATTCCGCTTGAATTCTAATCATAAAGTGCTTGAACTTCGGGCCGAACTCAGCCTTAAAGACTCTCAGGTTATCAATGCCTTCGAAACCAATCAAAATCACCTTCTTCCCCGCCTCAATGGTCTTGTGATACAAAGGCCACCAGCGCTCGTGCATGACCGGTTCGGCCCCGGCTCCCGGAGTCCACTGGATCATAGAGAGTTTGGGTATCGATAATAGATGATCATGATGGGGGATGGCCCCCGGGCCATCCCAGTGGTACATGCAGTAATCAAGACGTTCGCTCATCTTTGTCAGGACGGGAACCATGAACTCCTCGAACATCTCTGGCGAAATCATGGCCGAAAAATCGCACTGGAGTTTTGACATTCGCCCGGGCGCCCAAGCCCAAAAACAACTACCTCCTCTCTCGTCCTTGAAGAGGTCATAGAGAACGTCATAGTAGTCGAAATATCTGCTCGTGACCTGGCGCAGTGAGTTTTGTACCCATTCGGGACGTTCAATCAGATCCACCAGCAAAGTTTCCGTGCCGCGCATGGCGGCAAGCGTATCCAGGCCCTCAATCAAATCCGGAAACCGGATCAAGAACTTGTCCTTGCCGAGACGGAGCTGTTCCTTACCCAGGCGGAGGGTGAAATCCCAATAGAAATTCTCCGGGTTGTTCCGGAATATAGCTGTTTCGGGACTCTCAATACACGGTTCACACCAAACTGTGTCTGGCCGGTCAATACCTCTGCATCCAAGATATAGGGCCAGACAATTTGGCGCCAGGTCCGGCGAAACAACGGGCACCGCCTCTGCGAGGTAATGTGTTTTGACGCAAGCCCGACGACTCAAGTTGACCCGATACTCGAAATTGCTTGTCGAATAATCCGTCAGCCAACCTTCAGGGGTCGGCATTTCCGGTACATCCTCCCGCGGCGCCTCGCGGGGCGCAGTGATTTGCATAGCCGGCCTTCCGATGTCATCTCCATTCCACCAGGCCGTCAGCCGGTTACGAGCCTCGTCGAAATCATCTTTGTATAGAAGCCTGCTCATGTCAGATTGTCCTTTCAGATATCGTCCAAGCTCAGCGACAGGGATCGCCTCAGCAATCATCATTCGCTGCAGCAAGTCGTTAGAGATTTTCTTCAGCCTACCTGTCAATTTCCTCGCGGGCAATCCGGACCCAGCGGGGTAAACGTTCAGGTTCGTTATTCAAGGTATGCACATCCTTCATTATAATCTCGAGGCGGCAGTCACGGGCAATTTCGAGTGTCTGTCGCAGGTCGGTACGGATCGCCTCCTCATCGAACACGCCCGTGCTGATCAGGGTGGGGTTCGGCTTGCGTGAGAACACATAGTCCCGGCCCAGCGCCTTAGCCATAAAGGACTGGTCCGCCCATGGCGAGACCGATACCCGGGCCAGGTTCGGAATCCGCCTGAGGATATGCCAGCGGTTGTGAACCGGCTCGCAACACCCGTAGTAGCATTTGCCAAACCGTTCCACTACCTCCCGCTGATACGGAAAAATAAACTCTTCAAACTGTTCGGGGCCCACTCCCACGGTTTCCTGTGATTCACTCAGCACCCACAGGTCCTGTTTGCGTACGGGGAA
>QIMB01000163.1 GCA_003233615.1 Nitrospirota bacterium | reverse complement strand
GTCGAAAGCAACACAATTTTCTCACGATGCTGCTGGACCTGACGCGTGGCATTCCTCGTATCAAATACCATCGGAGCATGATCGACAATCATTTGGTAATCAAACGCCGAATGCGCAGTCAAAATTAATACACACGCACTTTGCTCCAAAAGATCCTTCGTCACAGAGTGGGCTTTATACTGTTGATCCCCAATCATCAAGGAGGGTGTATAGGGATCAGCATATTGCAAAACGGCCCCATCTTTCTGCAGCAATTCCATGACCTTGGTTGCTGGAGATTCCCGGGGATCTTCAATATCAGCCTTGTATGTTACACCAAGCACGACAATCGTAGAACCTTGCAAGCATTTCCCCATCGTATTCAAGACTCGCTGCAACTTATTCACGACAAAATATGGCATATTTTCATTAATCTCGCCAGCCAGCTCAATGAACCGCGTATGCACATCGTATTCCTTTGATTTCCAGGCTAAATAGTACGGATCCAACGGAATACAATGACCACCCACACCAGGGCCAGGATAAAATGCCATGAAACCAAAATTCTTTGTGGCTGCAGCATCAATCACTTCATAGACATTAATATTCATCCGCTCACATAACAGAGTCAGTTCATTCACCAACGCAATATTCACAGATCGGAAAACATTCTCAAAAACTTTGGCCATTTCAGCAACTCGCGGGGAACTCAGTGGGAAAACTTTCACAATGGATTGTTCGTAAAATAATTTTGAGATTTCCTGACAGCTCTCCGTCACACCCCCAACCAACTTGAAAGTATTGTGCGTTTTAAAATCTGCGTTTCCTGGATCAACCCGTTCAGGCGAAAACGCCACAAACAGGTCTTTGCCCACAGTGAGACCCTTCGCCGTCAACGCTGGCAAAATGACTTCTTCTGTTGTCCCAGGGTACGTCGTACTTTCTAATACCACCAACATGTTTGGGTGGGCATAGTTGGCAATATGCTCAAGCACTTTCACGATGGCTGAAATATCCGGTTCCTTATTTTTGGTCAACGGTGTTGGTACACAAATGAGGATAATATCGCATTGTTGCAGAACAGAAAAATCAGTCGTCGCCTCTAAACGTTTATGATCCACAACCTCGCGCAATTCAGCATCATCGACATCAGAAATATAATTGTTCGCTTGATTCACCATTTCAACTTTAGCGGCCACCGCATCAATGCCAAAAACATAAAATCCCGTTTTGGCTTGAAGCACCGCCAACGGTAGTCCGACATAACCCAAACCAATAACACCGATCTTGGCTGACCGATTGTGAATTTTCTCACGTATATCCACTTCATCCCTCCTCTTGAGGACTAATCTCTCATCATTAGTCTGTATACCTATTCAGGAACCACTCAATTCTTCTTGAGTGCCTTTCTCCATTCTAACGGTAGGTATTTCTTACCCTAAGACGACACATCATTGGTGACGTTCTTCAAAACTTTTTGATCATCAATCGTCCAGACATCACATGTCGCATCCCCGTCGATATTGCCAATCGCTACAGCCGTAAAACTTGTTGCGCTTACAACATCCAACGTCGAGGCTGTACACCCGGGAGGCAAGGTGCCTAAGTTGGCTCCACCTAATTCGTAGTAGTACCGTTGGGAGGCTCCACTGATACCGAAACCAACCGCATTAAAGTCGTCAATAAATCCATTGTTTTCAGCAAAATAGGCGATTTCGGAAGTATGAAGTGCAACTAAATTACTCTTCGCTTCAGTTTGTTTCGCTTTAGCCTGATATTGCAAAAAGTTGGGAATGGCGATTGTGGCTAAAATGCCAATAATCGCTACTACGATCATCAGTTCTGTCAAACTGAACCCTTTTTGATTGCACAACACGTTTCGACGATTCATACATTGTCCTCCAAGGAAAAATGACTTCCTTTAATATGGTTGGGTGACGTCCATAATCCCACTCATCATACACATGGGATTCTCAAGTGACCAGGGGATGATTCCACAACTGCTCGTGAAAAAATTCCAACAACGTCGACGAACGTACAGTATGTTTCATAAACCTCAAACAATAATCTTATCAATAACGCAACATATGACAAGGTCTCTCTTGCATGAGATCCATTTCTTCTGATCGCCAGAATAGAGGCTCATCTTAAGGACCATTCCATCAAGCAACTTGATGAGTGCTCAGTGCATGCACAGAGCAGCCATCTCATGTTAGAAAAGGAGCATTCTGTCCTGGCAGACAAGGCGAGGAAAAGTCGATGTACGATTTACGGAGTGTAGGTCGATTGCTGAGAAAAAATTGGGACAGGCTCTCCAAATCCCGTGTCACGAAATCGTTGCTTAAGCGCGTCGTTCGTGGAATCCAGCCGTAGGGAATGCATCCACGCTTCTCGAGATTTTTCATGTTTCTCTTGGAGCAGAAAAATTTCACCAAGATGTTCGTATATCACAGGATCATCCGACACTAACTTCACCGCACGTTGCATCATTTCCAACGCTTCGTCGATTCGTCCAACCTTAAATAACGCCCAGGCTAAACTATCCACGTAATATCCATTATGCGGCTTGAGAGCCACAGCCCGTTGAGTCAACAGCACCGCTTCTTCCACGTTAATACCACGATCGGCATAACTATAGCCCAAGTAATTCAAAGCATCAGCATGTTCAGAGTCTAACTCCAAGGTCTGCTCCATTTCACTCACGACCTCATCGAAACGATCCAGCTTGTCATACGCCGTCCCTAAATTAAAATGTAGCTCCGCATTGGTGGGGTCTTGGACAATTCCATCTTCTAATCTGACTTTGGCTTGATGATATTCCTTCATCTGAAAATACGTTAACCCTAATAATAAGTACGGTTCAGGACGTGTAGGATTCAACGTGACGGCTTGATCCAAATACGACAGCGCATCCTCGTTCCGTTTCAAGCGATACGACACAAATCCTAGATGTAAAATGCTATCGAAAAATGTGGGGTCGATCTCTACGTTCGCTTGGTAGACACGAATGGCCTTCTCATAATCTTTCATTTCTTCATACAATAATCCAAGAAAATCTCGCACACGTAATTCATGAGGCCTGTCACGTAACACAGCATTCAATTCCTCAATCGCTGCAGCAAAATTCCCTTGCTCACCATAAATCTGCGCCTTCCGCACTTGCGCATGAAGATCACCCGGGTTTTGCTCAAGCAAGGAATCGAGATGCCCAATGGCTCGATCCGCGCTGTCTTGAGCGACATACAAACGGATAAGACGCAAACGAAATTCCCGATTATGCGGATTCACATCCTTCAAAAACGTTTCGATCCGTTCAATGGCTTGTTGAACCTCACCTACCTCTTCTAGAAGCACTACCAATTTGCGATACGCACGTTCAAACGAGGCATTCAGGCGAATGGCCTGCTCAAAATGCCCTAATGCTTCCAGGTTCGCGCTCTTTTCTACAGCAGTCACACCCAAATAATAATGGGCCTCTGCCGAGTCAGGGACATGTTGCAACAGATTCCGAAATACGTCCTCAGCCTGTTCATACTCCTTCTCTGTCAATAATAAATTCCCATGCGAGAGATACAGACGTTGCTCTATAGGAAATTGTCTCTCGCCTTCTGCAAAGATATTCCCAGCTTGGTCACGCTCCCCTGCCCCAGAGAATATTTTCGCCAGATCTAAAAACATAGGCACAGTGGAAATTTCCTCGGCGGGAATTTGTTGAGCCATGTTCACCGCGGCTGTCATGTGAGCCATGCCAAAATGAAGTTTGGCTATTCGAAACTTCAAGAAGATTGAATCCGGATCGAATGCCAACCCCGTCTCATAGGCTTCTAATGCCTTCACACCATCGTTATTGAGTTCAGCCAGTGACCCTCGAAGGAAATGATAATAGGCTTGAGGATGGATAATTTCCTGGTTCGTGGCGGAAAGATCCGATCCATGCGGACCGACATGAGCGGCAGTGCCACACGACACAATGAGAAGCGGAATACCTAACACAACCAAGCTAACACGCCCTAACCAAAGAGAAAACGTTTTCCCGGAATCGATTGAATACGTGTGTCGCATCGAAGTATCCGTCATGTGAGGCTTTGTAGAGGAAACAGCATTCCTTATACTATACCAGATCGTGTTCTATCTAAATTCTTAAATGATGCATATCGTTCATGAAACTGTAGATCCACTTCCCCAATTGGCCCATTTCTGTGTTTACGAACAAGAATATTCGCAATTCCCTTGTCATCAGAATCAGGGTTATACACCTCATCGCGATAAATAAACATCACCACATCCGCATCCTGTTCAATCGCCCCAGATTCCCGCAGATCTGCGAGCATTGGTCTTTTGTCCGTCCGATTTTCTACAGCACGACTTAACTGAGAAAGTGCAACGACTGGAATGTCTAATTCTTTCGCAAGCGCTTTTAAGGCTCGTGAAATATCGGAAATTTCCTGTTGCCGCGATTCAGAATTACTCTTTCCATCCATTAATTGCAAATAATCAATAATCAGAAGATTGAGCCCATGCTCAGATTTGAGACGCCGCGCCTTTCCACGCATTTGCTGAACACTCAAATTTCCCGAATCATCGATAAAAATTTTAGCCTGTTCCAGTTTACCAGCGGCCTCAGTCAGCGCAACCCAATCAGTCGAATTTAATTGCCCTGTACGGACTTTATGAGAATCAAGAAGGGCTAAAGAACTGAGCATGCGTAAGACCAATTGCGCTCGAGACATTTCCAAACTGAAAATACCGACAACGGCGTTGCCTTTCAGCGCAGCCTGTTCTGCCATACCCAAGGCTAAGCTCGTCTTTCCCATACTCGGTCTTCCAGCCACGATAATTAAATCCGACGCCTGCAGTCCGGCAAGCAAATGATCTAAATCTGTAAACCCAGTAGGCACCCCAGTGATTTTCTCTTGACGACTATAGAGTTGATCAACAAGTTCAACACTATCCCGAATGATCGTACTGACCGGAGCAAACGCTCCCCCTAAATGCCCTTGAGCCAAGCGGAAAATTTCGCGTTCGGCAAACTCCAGTAGCTCGTCTGTTTTGGTGGTGCCTTCGTACGCTTTCATCACCACATCTGTGGCTGTTCGTACTAAGCCA
This sequence comes from Nitrospirota bacterium, assembly GCA_003233615.1. Classification (GTDB taxonomy): domain Bacteria; phylum Nitrospirota; class Nitrospiria; order Nitrospirales; family UBA8639; genus Nitrospira_E. Next base: position 248 of record QIMB01000163.1, on the reverse strand, counting down.
CGAAGCAATGATTTATCCCGAACAATTTGGCAGTGATAGCGAATGTTGGCGGCACTCGGGACCATTTGCACTAATTCGGCAATATAAGACGCACCTCCGACCTGATCCAGTTCCGCCGTGCCGCGTAAATAATCGGTCAGCGTAATCTGGTCAACAGGTTGATTTCGCTCGGATAAGCCTACCATACTGCGATACACGATCTGGTTCGCAGTTCGATAAAAATCCTCTTCCGACAAGATTTCCATGGA
>QIMB01000055.1 GCA_003233615.1 Nitrospirota bacterium | reverse complement strand
TATATGGATCTCAATAAGGCCTTCTTCTTGATTACCCAAGCGGTGGCTAAAAACATGAAAGTTCACGGTGGAGGGAGCATTGTCAATATTGGCTCCATGTGGGGGAAACAAGCCGTCAAAGCCACCCCCTCCTCGGCATATTCAATGGCCAAGGCCGGGCTCCACTCACTCACCCAGCATCTCGCGATGGAACTCGCCGACGATGGCATTCGGGTCAACGCCGTTTCACCAGCAGTCGTCGTGACTCCAATTTACGGTTCATTCATTGACCCAGACAAAATCGAAGAGACCTTGCAAGGGTTTAATGGATTCCATCCAATCGGGAGAGTAGGAAGACCTAACGAGGTCGCGGAAGTTATTGCCTTTTTGCTGTCAGAGAAAGCCAACTGGGTCACCGGCGCCAATTGGGACGTGGATGGTGGCGTGATGGCCGGTCGAAATTAATTAATCATTGCACAACTCATAAAGAATGGAAAGCAAAACAATGAAACGCTTCAACACAATATTCAAAACATTTCTGACCATAACGGCCCTTGTACCATTGAGCCTCATCGGTACCATCGCAATGGGCATTGTCTCTTCACAACCGGCAACCGCTGAAGCCACCCAGATTCAAAAGTTTTCGGAGGCAAAGAGTTACCCGACTCTTCACAAAACCATCGACGTGGATGGGCAAACAATCTTTTATCGGGAAGCAGGGCCCAAAGATGCGCCAACCATCCTGTTGCTCCATGGTTTTCCAACTTCCTCTCATATGTTCCGCAACCTGATTCCGCAATTATCGGATCGTTTCCACCTGGTAGCCCCGGACTACCCGGGATATGGCAACAGTTCCATGCCAAATGTTGATAAATTTGACTACAGCTTCGACAACCTCGCGAAGGTGATGGAACATTTATTCAGAAGGTTGGTTTAACGAAATACAGCTTGTACCTGATGGATTACGGGGCCCCGGTGGGATTCCGGTTGGCCGCCAGTCACCCCGAACGGATTGAGTCTCTCATCATCCAAAATGGCAATGCCTACGTCGAAGGCATCGACAATAATTTCTGGGAACCGATCAAAGAGTACTGGAAAGATCGGAAAGCGATTAACAAAGGGCTCGACAACGCGTTCTGGAAGAACGTCAAGGCCGCGTACAAGCAGCCAAATATGGCCAATGAAGACGCCATCCGCTTTCTTGTCACCCTAGGCGCGACGCAATGGCAGTACACCAACGGGGTTCGAAACAAGGAAATGATCAGCCCCGACAACTGGCACGTGACCCAGAGACTGCTAGATCGGCCAGGAAATGAGGCCATTCAACTTCAACTATTCTAAAGCTATGGCTCTAATCCCCCCTTGTATCCCAAATGGCAAGAATATTTTCGGAAGTATCAACCACCGACCTTGATTGTGTGGGACAAGAAGGATGAGATCTTTCCAGCAGAAGGCGCACATCCGTACAAACGTGATCTGAAAAACCTAGATTTTCATTTACTAGACACAGGACACTTTGCACTTGAAGAAGATGGAGAGATCATTGCCGAATATATCCGCACGTTTTTGGATACAAACAATAAAGTAGCAAGCATCAAGTAAGGAACAGAAACCGATCGCAAATCTCGCTCAATGACTACTGCCTTTTCACCAATTTAAAAGGACACTCATCATGACACAACTTTTTGAGCCACTAACAATCGGCTCCCTCACATTACCCAATCGCATCATCATGGCACCCTTAACGCGGATGCGTTCAAAGCAGCCAGGAAATGTTCCACACGAGCTTAATGCAGAATATTATGCTCAACGCGCTTCTGCCGGTTTGATTATCTCTGAGGCTACGCAAGTCTCCCAACAGGGTCAGGGTTACCCAAGCACCCCAGGCATTCATTCTCCGGAGCAGATCAAGGGCTGGAAACTCGTGACTGATGCAGTACATCAGGCTGGAGGCCGCATGTTTCTTCAGCTGTGGCATGTTGGACGTATCTCGCACACGTCTCATCAGCCGGATGGTTCTTTACCCGTCGCTCCCTCTGCTCTTGCTGCGGAAAACAGTGGAACGTATACGGCTGATTGGCAGGAAACGCCTATTGCGGTTCCGCGCGCACTTGAAACAGATGAAATACCAGGAATTGTTGCTGACTTTAAAGCAGGGGCTGAAAACGCAAAAGCGGCGGGGTTTGATGGTGTGGAAGTACATGGAGCCAACGGGTATTTACTGGATCAGTTCCTTCAGGATGGTTCCAACGCACGCACCGACCACTATGGTGGATCAATTGAGAATCGTGCCCGCCTGTTGTTGGAGGTCGTTGATGCCGTCATCGAAGTCTGGGGAAACGATCGTGTAGGCGTACGGTTATCTCCCTACAACGCGTTTAACGGCATGAAGGATAGTGATCCCATCAAGCTGTTCACCTATGTGCTTCGTGAATTGGATGCACGAGGCGTTGCCTTTGTCGATTTAATTGAACCACGTTCGTCATTCGCGGGCATGCAAGACGATACGCTTGAGGACACACCACACACAGCCTCATTATTTCGTCACGTCTTGAAGACTGTTCTGATTTCGGCAGGAGGCCATACCCCTGCATCAGCCCATGAATATACAGAAAATAATTTGGCTGATGCTGTTGCATTTGGAAGACACTTTATTTCCAACCCGGACCTCCCGGAACGTATCCGCCAGGCCGCTCCTCTCACTCCCTATGATCGTGCTACATTTTATGGCGGAGATACGAAAGGCTATACCGACTATCAGCCTCTGATTGAAAATGTGGCGTATTGAACCACACGGTCCACGTAGATTCATTCTTTGCTTCAACAATCATTGTGTAGGTACTAAGGGGACAGACCATGAAACCGCCAATTAGCGATATTGCGTTTACACCATCCGTGAAAACCATTCAGGAGAAAATGGGATCACGTCGACAATATGCACGGATGGAAGAACGCGGAGGGTGGCAGAATGTCATTACTCAGGATCTTGCAGATTTTGTCGCTGACCAAGATTCCTTCTATTTGGCGACTGCCAGTGCAGAAGGGAGGCCCTATATTCAGCACCGAGGAGGACCCAAAGGTTTCCTCAAGGTGCTAGATGACCGCACCTTCGCCTTTGCCGATTTTTCCGGCAATCGGCAATACATCTCACTGGGGAATCTTGCTGAAAACAACCAAGCCTTCTTGTTCTTCATGGATTACGCCACACAAACACGGATCAAGGTTTGGGGAACCGCAGAGGTCATGACAGATGATCCCGACTTGCTCAAACAACTCACGAATTCTCAGTACAAGGGAAAGCCTGAACGGATTATTCGTTTTCATGTGGAAACCTGGGACGCGAATTGTCGACAACACATTCCCTTACAATATTCTCAAGAAGACGTGGAAAACATTGTGCAGCCACTCAGGGACCGCATAACTGCGTTGGAAGCCGAAAATGAGAGAATCCAAAAACAATTGCCCATGCCTGCGTAAACGGCCTCCAGGCCAAAAGCATAGAAACTCTTGCTAAAAAATAGGAGACAAAAAATGAAAACCACCGTACAATTCATTGAAACGCCATATGAATCTATCAACGAAACGGCACTCAATAACGAACATAGGCCGGTGAAGGACAATCGAAACATGAATGATGAATCTGTAGATTGGCTCGAAGAATTCCGGACTCTCTTTGACAGTAAGGTTACTGCCTATAAAAAAGGCATTCCAAATGCTGCGGCCATGTTTTCAAAGGAGGAAGAAGTTTTTCTCCGCTCGATCGGGTCCACCCCTCAAGAAATTTTCGACTTTGTGGAAGATTGGGCCGACGACGGAACACCTGATCCAGAAACGGCCCTTGCCATCACCAAGATTCGACGGGATTATTTTCTTCAAGTACAACAAGGGCAATTTCCTGAAAAACTCATCAGTGAAAGTAATTTTCCATCACGAAGTGCATCCCTTGCTGGCCTAGAGTGGTTCCCTCGTATCATTGAGAAAGCCAGAGCGAAACTTCGAGGAGAACTCCCGTCAGACCTCATGTATAGTTGCGGTGGCGATCGAAGGTTTCTGAGTAAAGTCAACATGGACCCCGTTGAATTTCTACGAACGGTGTGGGAGGCAGGAGACAATAATGATCACATTGTGAAATTTGTGACGGATCGATCAAAAACCTAAATTACATACATACGCAGGAGGTTGCTGATGCCGAAGATCGTACGCTTTCATGAAACAGGCGGGGCAGATGTTCTGAAGCTTGAAGATTTACCTTTGGCTGATCCAGGCAAAGGTGAAGTCCGTCTCAAGGTCGAGGCCATCGGGCTCAACCGCGCCGAAATCATGTTTCGGAGAGGTCAATATCTAGAGACACCTGAACTTCCCTCACGGTTAGGGTACGAAGCGGCAGGCATCATTGACGCCTTGGGGCCTAACGTCACAGACCTGCAGCTAGGCGACCGCGTGAGTACCATTCCATCTTTTTCCATGGGGCAATATGGCGTGTATGGTGAGAGCGCCATCATCCCAGCCTCTGCGGTTGCTCAGTACCCCGACCATTTATCCCCAAATCAAGGTGCTGCCATTTGGATGCAGTACATGACGGCCTACGGTGCACTTATCCACTACGCAAATATTACACATAATCACACGGTCTTAATTACCGCAGCCAGCAGCAGCGTGGGTATAGCAGCCATCCAGATCGTCAAAGCTGTTGGAGGCATAGCCATTGCCACAACTCGCGGCGCCGACAAGAAACCATTTCTCCTAAAAGCCGGAGCGGATCACGTGATCGTGACGGACGACGAAGACCTCGTGAAAAGGGGGATGGCTCTCACTGCTGGAAATGGTGTGCAGGTGGTATTCGATCCAGTCGCCGGCCCTCTACTGGAACAACTCGCCGAGGTGACGGCCTCGGGTGGAATCATCTTTGAATATGGGGCATTAGCGCCAAAACCTACTCCGTTCCCCTTGTTCCCCGCGCTTGCAAAAGGATTAACCGTGCGAGGGTATACGCTTTTTGAAATTGTTAAAGATCCTGAAAGTTTGAAGCAAGGAAAAGATTACATCTACAAAGGCCTGCAATCTGGTTCTTTGAAACCAATTATTGATCGAACCTTCCCCTTAGCAGACATTGCCGAAGCCCATCGTTACATGGCATCCAACCAGCAAAAAGGCAAAATTGTCGTGACAGTGTAAGAAGGTCCTGCACTTCTGTAGTTGGAGACAAAGGCTTAACGAACCCTTATCATTCAAGAGGAATCGTAATCACGATGCCACCCATGACGCTATTCAAGACGAAATCGCGCTTTGGACTCAGCGGATGCTTATTATGGCAATTGACGCAGGTCTGGGAGACAGCGCGATCGGAGTAAATCGCTTGAAAATATCTCTTTTT
>QIMB01000352.1 GCA_003233615.1 Nitrospirota bacterium | reverse complement strand
ATCTCACTGATCTCCGACGCCAAGTCAACAAGGGAGGAAAAGCCTTGTTTACTGTCATTCTTGTCCAAAATTACAATCCTTTATTTCTGCAGACTTATGATCATCCACACTACCAATCCTATAGAAATCACGATATGCCACTTATCAAATGTTCGGAGGGGGGCCTGCCCAAGAAAACGATACCCATCTCCGGTTGCAATTACTCGGTACCGACAGATGGGAAATATTGGAATGAACAAAAAAATTAAATAGTATGTAGAAAGGTATGAACCCGTTTCACTATCATGATCAGTTGATCCGTAAAGCTTTGTTCCTACTCCATTAATGGTAGAGAGACTCGGTGCGGACGTTATCGGCGTTAAATCCCTAAAGCGGCTCTCGTTATTTCTCACTGTTTCAAGATTTTTATGGATGCGGCTCTTTACTTCCCTACTCGATGCATATTCCAGTGCCACTTCAACAATTGAAATACAGGGCTTCCACTTTTCCGTTTTATTTCCATATACTACTGCACAATGCATGATGGTAAGTGCAATCTCGTCTTTCCCCTGCAGAAGGATCTCGGTGGTAGGATTCGACGCTTCTAAATTTGCAACAAGTTGAGGTGCAGCATTCATTACTTTCTGCGCCTCTTTGTCTGCTGAAGACGGATATTTCTCTGTATTCTCGAGTATCATTTTGCACATATCCGAAATTGGATCAAGATGACGGCTAAGCTTGCTTCGCTCAGCAATCTCATTTAATGCATCTGCATCCTCCGCGGTGCGCTCGGCAACTTCTCCAACCTCTGAAAATACTTCCTGAAGCATGTTCGTAAGTTGTTGCGAGAAATCGAGCTTTCCGTGTTCATTGAACAAGTGAATCGTCAATTCACGAACCAACTCAGCGACACGATGACTTGCGGCGTGATCAAGTCCTCGACTTTTAGCGCTGACCTGGATCGGCTGGGCAACGGCACCCCAGTTTTTCACGACCTGGATAAGCTGGTCCACCATGGGCGTCAATGTGGAATCAGGCCGTTCCGCATCGACGGAAGCGCGTAATTTCTCGACAAGGGCTCTTATGTTCCTTTCTTCCTTATTAAGGAATCCCTGTGCTTCTACCTCATACGAATCAACGAGGTCGTCAATCAGAATAGGGCCGTGTTCCTCCCCATCGTCAGTCGCGGATTCGACGGCCACTGTGACTGCTTCCACGAGTTCCTTTGAAGAAAGGTTGTCGAGGGCTGACTTAATGACTTTAAGATAGTGTCTCCGCCGTTCCTGGATTTCAGCTTCTACAGCCGAAAGGTCAGACACCTCTGGAAAATTGGAAACAACCCGTTCCTCGTTAATGATTACCCTCAGTTCTTCAGGATCGATATCTTCAAACGCCCAGGCGATCTCGAGAATCCATTTCGCAACGTCATCACCATTGTGATCTGGCAAATGAGCAAGACCAGCCGCAAGCAAGTTGGCTCGAGCAATCGAGGAAAGTTTGTCGACGGCGAGCAAATCCGTTGGCGAAGATTCAAGGAGCGACAACATCCCTCCGGCGCGTTTTGGCCCAATACCTGGCAGCCAGGCGACTTCAGCGGAGAGCCTTTTCCGGGGGTTGGTCAAACCCGAGCGTGCCTCCATGCACTCACTTGAGTCGAGCAGCAGGCTGCGCTCATCGGCCAGCTCCATGATCCGCCGACGGTTATCGCGAGGGCTGGCAGTCAGAATATGAAAAGGATTTTGTAAAAGGTCCATATTTCACTCGGGACACACAACTCAGAGGAATCCAATACGGCTGTTATTCTCTTTGTCTTTAGGCAGGCTGTTCAACGCTGCATCTAAGCTTTCCTGATCAAGCTGTGTCTTCCCAGCTTTAGCAGCGAGCCTGGCAGCCTCTCGTACAACAAAAGCTGAATCAGATAGAGCCTTTCCCGTGAGTGTGTCGAGAATCTTATCCATGCTAATGTCATCCACTTTCGGCAGCTTGCTCAAAAGCGAGTCGAGTAACGATGCCACTTCTATCCTTGACGGCATACCAACCTCAATAATGTGGTCGAAACGGCCACGCCGGAGAATGGCAGGGTCAATCATGCTGATTATGTTCGTCATGGCGATAATCAGAACGTTGTTCTTGATGGCTTCTGGAATGCGTCGGAGGAATTCGGCCACCTCTTCGACATGATGCAGTCCAGACGTTCCGCCTGTTTGTCTATCCGATAGGAAAGACTCCATCTCATCAATGACGATGATGGATGGGGCGCCATCAATCGCCTTATCGAAAACCTCGGAAATTTTCTTGCTGGTCTCGTGAATGTAGGGGCTGCCAACACTGTTAGAATCAATTGAGTAGCTGGGCCAATCGATGAATTCCACAAGTCGCTCCACAGCGAAAGTCTTACCGCAACCGGGAGAACCATGGAGGACTATGGCAGAGGGAAACTCAATGCCCATCGCCTGATATTTCTCGGCATTGAAGATGATATCGATGACGTGTTCGTTGAAAAACTCTTCGAGCTGTGGCCGGCCGGGGAGCTTGAACACTTTTGCTTCGGCCGGTTCTTCCGGCGATTGCGGCTGTTCAGGGTCTCCAGCCTCCTTGGCAACGGCGATCTTCGCATCGGTCTTGGCTTGAGATGCGGGCTTGCGCTTAGCCAGTAGGCCAGCATCTGCAGGTACGCTAAACCCGGAAGCCTTTATGATTTTAGCCAGATCACCAACTGGCATCCAGCCGGTCAAGATGGTCAAACGCCTAAAGGAATCCGTGGATATGACTACCCCGCCGGTTATCCAGGTACCCAAAACCACTTCATCATCTACATGAGGGGTCAGTGTCCAGGTCGGAAGCAGCCTGGAGTACTGCTCCACATAAATGGCATCATGAAATGAGGCGTCATCCGACAATTTCCGAGACTCTTTCAGTGCGAAAGCAAAGGCCAGTGCATCGACCTTGTTTTCGGGAGATTCCCCATTATCAACGGGTGCCAAGGTGTACTTCCTATGGCTGCTGAGGCTTCGGAATGATTCGGTTCCGAACGAGACGTCCCCGAGCAGAGAATCGTCAAGAAAACCACTTTCATGCCACTTCCACGCCAGCTCCGGGCGCGTGAGCAGGATATTGTTTGAGCCATTGGTATCAAAAATCTGCCACTCGTCTCCAGAATAGAGGAGCGACCGGATTTTCGACCCATCCGGCAACTCATGCCCTTTTGGCAACCATAAATCCTTCGCCATAGATCATCCCCTGATAATGTTGACTACATCGAACATCTCATCCTCTGGACTGCCTCCAATCTGGACCGAATAAAGTTCAGCGACCACAGCACGAAGTTTTTCAATGTCATCGGAGCGCATGAGTTGCGTGCCGATCTTGGTGAGTTCCTCAAAGCGGTGCTTGTCGGTAAACAGATGCGGCGAGCTTACCATCCCCTTGAACCGCTCCACTACGAACCAATCTTGCCGCCAGAGGATCGCAAAATTTTTGCCTTTCAGCTCATCAAGATGGTGCTCGAAATCCTTGTCATTTCTGTCGACTGAACGCTGCGCTGTTTTCGTCAGGTTGTCGAAGGCGGAAGCTTCGGATGGGCGGGCATGTTGACGGATATACTCATCGAAGAAGGACACCACACCGTCGAGATCAATCTGGCGGATTTCCTTGAGGTGCTCTTTTCTGACCTGGGCAAGGAGTCGCCGGGCATCGTGAACCTTCTCCATCGCCTCCTGGGATTTCTCTGTTTCCGCTTCCTCTGGATCGAGTGAGACTACGGATTCAAGCTTCTGTCGCGCTTGATCCAGTTTCGGATTGTCCACCACCTCGTTGATTTCGTCGATGCGCTTCAGCGTTCTCTCGCCTTCCTCAACGACCAAGCCAGAGGCTACCGTGAAGTCAAGCTGTCCCTCTTGGCGGGAATAGAAATTCTTGTCGGAGTGGAAAGTGCCGCCAATGCAGGGAACTGAGACTTCAAAGATGATATTGCCGGAGTCCAGAATTTCGTATTCACATTCCAGATCTGCACCAGCGGGGATCACGCCGTCAGAAAAGTCGGAGCCGGAAATTTTCAGAACCCCGATGGGGCGGTTATCTGTAATGGGGTCCTCGATTTCGCCTTCCCAAAGCTTCAGGTTGAGTGACCCAGTAGCGCTAGCCTTGAGAGACTCAGCCGCCTTGAGTACCTTTTTACCATTCTTCGGCAGCGAGTCGCCCGAACGAACCAAATAGTCTAGCACTGGGCGACCACCGAGCTTCTCCAAAACCTCAATCCCAACCGAGTGGGAGGCCGGAATAGCATCGACTGTGGCGGCAGTCCGGGTAATGACGATCTTGTCCTGTTCAAGGGCAATAGGGCCTCCCACGGAATCGAATACAAATACCTTGAACGTGTTGTCGCCCGTCTTGGTAAGGGTAACGTCCATGGTTGTGCCATGCTTGAGAGGAAGTCGACCAGACGTCCAACCCGTATCGACACTATCGATTTGGAATTCAGAGTCTGACACAATCTGGCCAGCTAGTTGAACCGCAATCTTGGCCTTAACATCCGGCGTGCGGGCGATGTAATTAAAAGACAGCGCCAGCCCACCACCGGAAGAAATCTGCCCACGAGTATTTTTGCGAGACCGGTTCTGGGAATTCCAGTCGATAGACTCCGCGAAAAGGCTCGCACCTTCCGCCACGGCAGTCATGGGATTTACATCTGTGCTGCCGGGAATCCCGAGCTCAAAGGAAACCTTGTCGCGCAGGGGTTTATAATTGGTTGGACCCCCGACAAAGACGATACGCTCTAGGTCATGCGAAGACACTCCGGTCTTGTTGAGTGTCTCACGGGCAGCATCTAACGATTCATTTATTTTTTCTGTTATTAGTTGATCAAGCTGTTCCCTGCTTAGTGGTACTTCGAGGTACATATCATTGTCGGATAGATCTTTGCACCTCATCTCCTCTTCAGTTAAGAAAATGGCCGTGTCTTCTTTGGCGGAAAGTTCAATTTTGGCCTTCTCGGTAGCCCACAATGCTATTCTTTTGTGGATTTCGAACTTCGGATTAGCAGAAAAATCGCCTGGAAGATCAAAATTTTCAAGAAGCCATGGTTTAACAATGTTATCCGTTATCAACCTGTCAAAATCTCTTCCACCACACATGGCTTTACCACCATGCGCAAGCAGATTAACCCGCCCGCCGAGGCTTTCGGCAATGGCAATGTCAAGGGTGCCACCACCTAAATCATAGATTAGGAACATGCCGTCGGTATTGCGGGCACGCATGACGCTCATGACTGCTGCGACGGGTTCTTGCATTAACATGAAAGGTACCGAATTGAGCACATAGGGAATTATCAGCCTGAAGCAGGCTGTTTGTCCAACATTCAGATTATTGCCGGATCAG
>QIMB01000403.1 GCA_003233615.1 Nitrospirota bacterium | reverse complement strand
CTCCCGTTCGAGGGCTTGGGTGTTGAAACGCAATGGGTGTTGGAGCTGCCCAAAGCCAGTAACCGTTTCAATTTTGATACCTTGATTGACGTGATGTTTACCATCGAATACACAGCGTTACATAGTGATGTCTATGCAGAAACTGTTCGAACACAGTTGGGCACTTCCGATATTAATGACATCCCCTTGGATGTAAAATTGCAGTTCCCTGATGAGTGGTATCACTTTAAGAACGATCCAGTTGCAGCCGATGGTACGCGCAAGCTTACGATCCAGTTCCCTCAACAATTTTTACCGCCACATTATGTCGCCGATTCAACTGTCTCCACCATCCATGTTACCGTTTTCCTGATTGGCAATTTTAAAGATTTAGATCCGGCCTCGATTCTCGAATCAATTGGCATTGAACACGAGACCTTGTTAGTCGAAACGAAATTTAAGACCAAAGTGATTGATGCCACAAACAGTCAATATGCCTTATTGAGTACGCGTGATAACAACGATCAATCAGTTCGGCTTGAAGCGGGAGTTAACCCAATTGGAGATTGGAATATTTCAATCAAAGAGATTACGTTTACGCTACCTGATGGTACTTCTACTACCCTGGGGGAAATTCTCGATGACATGCTTATCGTTGTGACAACACAAGGAGACGTAACCTGGGGATGAGTTTACTTGGCCTGATTACATAGCCTATCAGGAAGCGCTGGTTTGTGAGCGCTGTATGTTACTTCAATAGGGGTGTTCGCTTTTTGCTCCAGCCTCTGTTCATTGGGAACTTGGCAATGTGTTTTTTGTAATGTTTAAACGGCGAAAATCAATGTGCTCAGCAAACGAGTACGTTGTTGCTTACGCTCGATAATGTGTTGAAGGATGCAGCAGAAAACGCGGGTGTTCACACGTTGGAGGTAGGGTCATGAAAGAATATAGCTTTACGCAAGCAAGGCAACACTTTGCCTCTCTTTTGGATGAAGCGAAAAAAGAGGGTGTTGTTTGTGTCAAAAAAAGGGATGGCGAATCGTTTTATATTAAGCCCGCTAAGCCAAAGAAATCGCCGCTTGATGTTAAGGGTGTTGAGCTTGGCATCACCTCATCAGAGATTGTAAAGGCAATTAGGGAAAGCAGAGAACGATCATATAGCTAAAAGACCAATTGACGCGGACAGTCTGTCGTTTGGTTTGTGAATTTCGCTGCGCTCCATTTCACGCAAATGACAACCCTCGTTCACTTATTGCAGTCCCACAACTTGACTCATATCGTTCATTGAATCAGGGGGCCAAGACGCTTGCTTTATATCATATGGGATCGGCTGGATTCTGTCCGTGCCTCGACCCCACCGGATTGAATGCGAACATGCTGTGTATCATGTGAGGAATCGTGGCGGGGCCTGAAAACCAGTTTTTCATGATGGGAATGTTGAAAAAAGCCGTTAGCGGCGTCTCGCCCTTTTGCCGTGCGCACGTACTGAGAGTATGTTTCACACACCAACACAAAGGGTTCACCCTGCGGGATGAGTCAAGCTATTCGCGGCCTTGCTGGACCTGGCTTCGCCGAAGCGGCTTCGCGCAGGCGAGCGGACTTTTTTGACCATTCCCCTCGGCTACTGACATCGATTGCTTCTAGGGCGATTCTCCGTCATGGAAGCGAATTATTCAACAGGCCTATGTTTGGAAATAACGTTGCGTACCTTCTTGTGCAAAAAGTGAGGGGGAGACAGTGTTCCTGTATGGAGGCATACTTATGCGTTTGGGTGGAGTAGTTCATTAAGGACGGACGCCAGATCTTCAATGAGCAGTGGCTTATGAAGCAATCGACGAATACCAAGTCGGTGGGATTTTTCAGGAGTCATAGTATGGCTAAAGCCGGTGTAGAGGATAATCGGCAAGTTGGGATTGATGCGAAGTAATTCTGTGGCGAACATGTCGCCGGTGAGTTTCGGCATCGTTTGATCCGTGATGACGGCGTCAAATTGGCGAGGGTTGGATTGAAAGATTTCTAAGGCGGTGACGCCGTTAGAGCACACCGTTACGGTATACCCCAAATGTTCAAGAAAGTCTTGTCCCATAATGCAGAGGGACTCTTCGTCATCCACGAAAAGGATATGGCCCTGTTGTTTTGGATAATGGGGAATTTCGGTTTGGCCGGAAGAGACAGTTGGTATGGCATCGATATTAGGAAGAAAAATATAAAAAGTCGTTCCCATGCCTAGGTGGCTTTTGACTGTGACGATCCCGCCATGTGCGACGATGATTCCATGCGCTACAGAAAGTCCCATGCCGGTGCCTTCTCCAACATCTTTTGTCGTAAAAAATGGATCAAAAATGCGAGACACGGCTTGTGGGGGTATGCCTGCTCCCGTGTCGGCAAGTCTGACACGAAGATAAGGCCCTGGAGCAAGGTCAGGGTATTTGTCCTGATTGCCCTGGTTCACCATGAACTGTTCGAGTTTGACGGAGATGTTTCCGGCTTTGCCACGCAGAGCATATTCTGCGTTAGCAAACAAATTAATAAAGACTTGATGCAGCTGAACGGGATCCGCTAACACCATACCGTCCTCGTGAGAAAAGTGTTTTTGCACGTCGATGGTGGCGGGCATGGTGGCCTGCATGAGGGTCAGCACTTCCTCCAGAACCAAACGAAGCTGTATGGGTTGGTGTTCCGGTTCGGTTTGCCGACTAAATGTGAGAATTTGTTTGATGAGTGCTTTGGCTCGTTTGCCAGCCACAAGCACGTGATTCAGGTATTCGTACGCCTGGTTGTCGCGAGAAATCTTAATTTGGGCTAACTGACTGAAACCGAGCATGGCTGTCAGAATGTTATTGAAATCATGTGCAATGCCTCCGGCTAGCGTACCCATGGCTTCCATTTTTTGGGCTTGACGGAGTTTGGATTCGTTTTTTCGTGTCTTGGCTTCGGCTTTTTGTCGTAAAGAGATGTCGGAAAAACTCACGACGGCCCCGACGATTTTTTTCTGTTCAAAGATGGGTGTGCTGGTGTATTCTACCGGAAAATTGCTACCGTCTTTGCACCACAAGATTTCATTCTCCACTTTGTGCACGATCCCATCCTTAACCGCGGCGTACATCGGGCATTCTTCACGTGGGTATGGGGTGCCATCCGGTTTGGTGTGATGCACGGTTTCGTGCATGGGTTTTCCCAGCAATTCGTCGATTTCGTAGCCCAGGAGTTTGGCTCCGGCGGGATTGATAAACGTGGTCTGCCCATGAACATCCAATCCATAGATGCCCTCCCCTACAGAGTTCAAGATCAGTTGATTCTGATGACTCATTTTTTCTAATTGTTCCGAAGCTAATTGGCGTTCTTGAATTTCTGTCTCGAGAGATTGCGTGGTTTCTAAGAGTGCTATGGTGCGGACATTTACAGTTTTCTCTAGCTCCGATGTAAAGTTATGCAAGGCCTCAGATTGTGTCTTAATGAGCCCAACCGTTTCGGTGACGGTCTGCTCCAAGTGCTCCAGGTCGCCCTTGTATTGCAACGTTTCTGGTCCTGAAGAATCTTGTGAAGAAGGATGTTTTTTTAAGCCGGTACCTGTGGCAAGCGTATTGTGCAGCTGATGAATGACCCTTTGAAGAATAGAAGAGATGTGGCTCTGGGACCAATTGAGACTAAAAATACCGGCGATGAGGAGCAAGAGCGTCGTCAGAGTCATACGAAGAATCAGTTGCATCTCTTCTTGATAAACATTTTGGAGAGAGAACACGACGCGAATCCATGCGTCCATTTCTTTAGGGCCTAGCAGTGGGGCGACTATGATCAAATATAGTTTCCCTGCTTTGTCATCCTTATAACGAAAGACCGGTTGTGTGTGTTGTTTCATCTCCAGCCATTCTGGATTTTCAATCGTTAGTCCGATCTTATCGGGACGTTGAGACGCGATAATCAAATTGTCACGGTCAATGATTTCGATGTCCAGGATATCCGGATCTGGTGGGTAAGCCAGGAGGGATTCTTGGATGCGGTACAAATTATTGTGGAGGGCAGCCCATCCGCCGACGGCAAAGGCTTGCGTAAAGGCAACCCCTTTGTTTTCTACCGCATGGTAGAGCATTGCTCGTTGCTTGGAGAGCATGATGCCGGCTAGCGAAATCATGATGGCCAAGATGATGCTGGAAAGAATGACCGTATGGCGGAAACGAAGATTTCCCTGCCATTTTTTGCGAAGGCGAGGGAAGAAAGAAAAAAATGATCTAGAGCCAGCAGGTTGTGGCATGGTCGAGAAAGGATAAAGGAGATGCAAAAGGGAAGTAAATACTGTGGAGTCGAAGCCTGTAAGGGTCTGTGACACTAAGCCTGGGACATCTCGCATTCCGTCTTCGGGCGATCTTTGAACAGGCCTCAATCGGAAAACCTCAATATAGTCGTGCTATGCCTCGGATTTTTCTCATTCGCTCCTTCCAAATCCGACCCAAATCCTGGCGTGATTTTGTCAAAGAAATTGTGTCACAGTCCCTAACTTGACCACTACCCGGTAGGTGATTAGACTTCGATGATGTCTCTTTTTTCCCATGGGATGGCTATTTTTCTGCTGGTTCTCTTGAGCCAAACAGGAATTGTTCTTGCTGTTGAAGAAGGTTCCAATGTGACAGGAATCGTGTCATTTCATGGAACGTTGCCTGTAGCGAAAACGATGCCTGTTACAGAAAATGCGGAAATATGCGGCAAAGATGTACAGATTCAGACGGTCCAGGTAGATGCGCAAACATCGGGACTTCGACAGGTGGTGGTGAGTGTCAACCATGTCCTTTCCCCCACCACTGATATGCCATTGCCCAAACGGATTGTGGTGAATACGAATTGTGCGTTTGTGCCACGGGTGGGAGCTGCGCGTCTTGGGGATACGCTCGAGGTTCAAAATCTTGATCCCATCCTTCATAATACACATGTCAAGATCGGGCAAAAGACGTTTTTGAATGTAGCCCAATTGGCTGGCTCACGACCCATACCCAAAACCCTCAGACGAACTGGATTACACACCTTTCGTTGCGACAAACATACGTTTATGGTTGGGTCGCTCTTGGTCTTCGATCATCCCTACTTTGCGGTGACTGATGAATTCGGTGTGTTTCATTTGCCGAGACTTCCAGCCGGGACGTATACCGTTGTCGTCTGGCATGAAACGTTGGGCAGTCTGGAACAAGAGGTCATTGTCCCTTTACAGGGGACGGTGACCATCAATTTTGACTATTCATAATCTTGGTAGCGGCGCAAGCATAAGGGAATGGGGATGATAAGACACGAAGCACAAGAACATCTGATAAAGATTAATTTTTCTGGTCCGACACAAAAACTCCATACGCGATTGTGTCGATTAGTGGGCCAGGCCGTCGCTGATTTCACGATGATCGAAGAAGGTGATACGGTCATGGTGTGTCTGTCAGGCGGGAAAGACAGTTACGCTATGCTGGATATTTT
>QIMB01000157.1 GCA_003233615.1 Nitrospirota bacterium | reverse complement strand
ATTGACTCATGACTCACAAGGTGAGCACGAGTTTTGTGAATTCCCTATGCACGTAAATATCGTGCACAGCTTTTTCGCGCTCAACTGCCGTTTCCATGTTGAATCGTTGATCCGGCAGGTGCTATCAATTCTTCTCCTTCTTCTGAAATGCGTAAAGATGACACGGACGACTCTTCGGCATGCGGTGCAAATTGAGTGGCTTCAGCTAGTTCTTTTTCCGGAGTATCCTGCGAATCTTCATAAGTAGGCTTCCACGAAGATGTTTCAATTTCACATTCCTCCCCAGGATAGAGACGAAGAAGATCCCATTCTGTCACCCAGCTTTTCACGTATTTCCGCATACTGGTTCCAGCAACAATCTGTGCAGAACCTCCTTGAGCATGTTCCCACATATTCCACCCATGCCCCTTAAGATGCAGGGCTTGAACGACCTCATGCACCTCCTGAATCGTCTCAGACGTCGGCTGACCTAACGGAATACGTTGCGACTGGAGCAACTCCATACCTTTTTCAGCTTTGTCGGCCAAGACTTGGTCCACGTCCGTGTGTTTGCTTCGAAGCTTCTCCAGCATTATTAGTCTGTCACCTTTTTTCTCGAGAATTTCTTCTCGAAAATCATTGGTTAAGGCAAGCACAGTCCCAAGCCCGGGAAGCATCTGTCCATTAATCATATTCATCAGCCTCGCCACTTCGGCATAGGACTTGGCCCGTTGCGTCACGGAATACCGACCAATAAGCTCGGCTTCATCAATGAGTAAGATCCACCCAGCATAGCCAGCCGCCTGCATTAAACGAGCGGCGAATTGGAATCGTTGAAGTGCCAGCTCTGTAGCCGACACTCGTCCAAACGTATATTTGCCACCAAAGCCGGCTTCTTGGAGATACTTTTTCAAATCACCCACCCCAATCGGATCGCCAGTCCAAAACCGAGCCATTCGATAGCCAAGTTCCATATCAGATCTCATGCGCTCGTACAGGAATAATGTCGCCGCAAACCGAGAATCAAGATGACTCTCCGGGTCATTGGCCCATGCGACTAAATCTTTATACCGAGGCGCCCATACATCACAATCACCGGCAATTTCTGCAAACACTTCTCCTTGCTTATTGGGAACGACCGCTGATTCAATAGCCGAATAAAAGAGGCGAACAGGATGATACAACGGCGTTTCTTTACTAATAACAATTCGGCTACAAATAAAATTGGCATCCAACGCCAGATATTGCAAATACTCAAGCACATGAGATTTACCGCTGCCAAATGCACCTTCGAGTACCATCCCACGAGGACAGGAGCCCGACGTCACGTTTTGCTGTGTGGCTTCCAACATTCCTCGAAAGCGTCCTTCCACCTCAGGCTGTAAACAACCTAATGCCGTGACCACATGTTTATTCGGCACTCCCGCTCGTAAGCCTTCGACAACACGCCGCGTTTCAACATCGGGCACGATGTCATGCCCGTGAAGAGTAGGTGGAACGAGTTGCGGTGATCCACCGTGATCTGGGCCCTGACCCTGAATCCGCACCAAAGAGGCCAGGGGGTTCTGCCGATGTTTTGGCCGAACATCATCCCAGACTCGTAGTTTCAGCGCTTCGTACCGATCCACGCCACGACGTGGATCCGTCAGAAACGCCTCTGGAGCCAAGACCACCATCAATAAGCCTTCGATTTCATCTGCCGTATCCAGAAATTGTCTGAGCAATTCGAATAAATCCATCGTTGCCGATGGTGTAAATTTCAAGGATCCATCTGTTGGCAATTCATGGCGTGTGGCAAAATATCGAGAAATATCGAGCGAGAGGATCAACCCACCTTGCCCGCATAATCGAAGCCACCTGGTTAATGAGGTCAACATATGCCGTGCATTGTGGCGAGCCACTTTTTGATAAATCATGGCTTTTTTGACACCGGACACAAGACGAAGATCTCCACACAGCCATTCCTTAACCGACGTCGCCATCACTCGATCAGCATCACCGGCATCGAATTGCGCCAAGCATAAACGGATCATCGCCATACGAAACTCACGACACAATCCTGAATCATCTTCAATAGATTTTTCCAACCACGTTTGGACATCCCGGCGCAGCATAGGTTCTTTCCGCTCATTCAAGGCAGCAACGTGCCGCAAGGAAAACTCATCGCGGTTTGCCGGAATGTGATATCCATGTTCTTCGAGCATGCGAAGCACAAATCGATACGCTAAATCATCCCAATTCACCTGTTTGGCAATCTTGTGAAACAGCTTTTCCACCATATGTATTTTAATAAATCGAGCATCGACTTTGGCAAAAACATAGGCTTCAGTACTCGCCATGCCATCCAACGCATGTTGACAATCTTGCAGAGAGTCTTGATCCGGGAAGACGGCAACTTTGATGGCTCCACCGCCTTCGCGTACAAAGTTTGTGAGGTAATCGTGTTGCAGAACTCCTAACCAATCTGACGGTGCCATATTAAATAGAGGCCTCTCTTCTTCAACAGACTTTTTGGCAGAGGGTTTTTTCCGGACGACTGGAGAATTCGTGACGGGACTAGACGAAACCTGCGAAATCGTTGGTGTGACAGGTTCCGAAAGATTCGCCATGAGAGGAAGATCTTGGTCTTGCAAAGCTTGCAGCCGATTTAATGCATTGATTAATTGACTCATGTTGGTTCCTTTGTGCTTAATTCACGACGCCTTAATAGCCAATCACCCGATCATGTCTTGTCATGTCATTATTCTTCTATCTTCACTGTCATTCAGATCTGACCCCTACACAGGAAAATGCAGACTGATTTGACAGGCTTGCTTAAACAACTGTGCAATGCGAGCTTCTGCGACGTCATCCTCTTGATTATCTAGAAGCCTGTTTCCAATATCTCGGAATGACACACCCAGCGCTACTCCATCCAACACACGTAAGTACAGAGGCCATTCATCGCGAGATTTTCGCCGATCAAGATTGCGACCGACTTGATGTTCCTGCCATTCTAAAAGGTCCGTCTCCACTTTTTTCATTTGCGATGAGAGGGGTTTTTTGAGATTAAACACGGCAGCAATCTGCCATTCGGATAGACACAATTTAATTTCTTCACCGCCGTTCAACCACTCAGGACCTTGGCCGAAGTACATTCGTCCATAATGTGAATCAAACGAGAACATCCAAGGCTGAGCAACTACAGGATTTGGAAGTCCACTCAAGTGATACTTTTCTAGGGAATTTGGCATACGGGCTTTAAATGCTGGATGGTCGGGAGAAAAAACTTTCTTTCGATATTGCGTGGGGTGATTGGGATCTTTCGCGCAAGCCGCGTTATATTCATATGTCGACTGAAAATACTTTTCCCAGTCCTGTCGATAATCAGCACGGCGACGAAGAAACTCCCATCGCCAAAAGGTATCATTTAAACTTTCTGGTTGAGGGTACGTCGCACCATCCATCCAATCGGGCTCTAGCTCTGTTTGGAACTGTTGATCATTCATGTTTTGTAAAAGACGAGCACGTCTACGCATTCCACCATTTCTCCCTTTGAGGACAATAATGAATCACTGGTTACACGTATCACGACATCAAGAAAACGCCGATGTTTCCAGAATTTCCCTAAGATTTTCCCGCTTACCGTCCGGTACGACACAACCAAACCAAGGTCTTAAATCAAAGCCTTACATGTGAGAAGGAAAACTGGTTCTTCGCTGCACCCAGGATAGTCCGTACACCCAGCCAAATCAGGAGAGCACAGCCACACCACAGGCTAAAAAGACCATCGCGATAACTAAACAAGCTTTCCCTAACATGTGGAAGATCTGCCGACAAAGCGGCGCTTCATGACCTGCCATCTTGATAATCTATCGACAGGAAACTAACAAAACTTTACCAAAAATCCCACGACAAATTTCTTATGTATCGGAGATTTAGGCGAATCGATAGATCTTACGCATGAAGAGGCAACAATTCATAATCATTGCTTGTATAGTATTTTGAGAGTATTTACCTATAGATAGATATTGACGATAATCCTTCTGCAACGAAAGGAGGAGACGATGGCACGTTGTAAGAAATGTCATGGAGCCGAGACGGTCAAGAATGGGTGCGTACGGAACAAACAGCACTATCAGTGCAAGGCGTGCGGCTACAACTTTGTGGGGGGGATGACCGCAGGAAAGCGGAGACAGCGGTGAAACGTGCGTTTGCGGTCATCCTGTATGCGCTCGGGAAATCATCGTATGGGTGTATCGCGAAGCTCTTGGGGGTGACGCCCGCCGCCGTGCAGAAATGGCTCCAACGTGAGGCGGCTCTTCTTGATGAGCCTGAGATTGCGGGAGCCATGTGTGAAATGGAATTTGATGAGCTGTGGCATTTCATCGGAGCAAAACAAACAAACAGGGGATCATTCAAGCCTTGGATCGTGCTTCAGAGCGACCCGTGGCCTGGGTTATCGGCGGTCGTGATGCTGCAACCTTCCAGCGGCTCTATGCGAAAGTCAAACATCTGAACCAGTGCATCTTCTCTACGGATGACTGGGAGGCCTTTGCGGCAATTCTCCCTAAAGAACGCCATCTCATCGCCAAAGCGCACACAGTGGCCATTGAGCGCGATAACAGCAACACGCGCCACCATCTCGGACGCATGACCCGACGGACCACGATCGTTTCGAAAAAGGAAGAGATGGTCGATGACGCCATCACGATGTGCTGTGCACTGACCCAGCTGGAGGTTGTTCGCCGATATCAAAAAATTCCATTATCTATCTTTAGTAAATACTCTCTGAAAAGTTAAATCACTATACCTAGGCCTCGAGCGAATTGTAGAATTGATACCTTTCTCACCACATTCAGGGAAACATCCTCGCAACAGTAGAGAATGCGCTGGTGAGAACACGCGAAACTGCGAAGGCCAAATGGAGTCTGCGGCATAGTGGAGCCCACAGCATCTGGATATTCAGCAGTAAGGTAGGTTGCATGTAGAAGGATCTAAGGGTTCGCGAAACGATACAAAGGGTTCACCTTGCTAGACGATCCAAGCTAGTGTAGTGTCCCAAAACAGGTCGTGCATTAAGTGCCGCCTTTGCCCGGCGGACCTTTTTAAGAATTGTTTCCGCCGATTTCGTCCACACAAACGGTTTCGGAGCCCTATTGTTCTGGGCAATTAGTCATCAATCGCCGCTTCCAATTCTTCCACTGATCGCAACACTCCACGCTGGATCTGCTTGGCTATGATCTTGGCGAAAAAGCGTTCCACCAAATTGAGCCAGGACGAACTGGTCGGGATAAAGTGGAAATGGACCCGCGGGTGCTTGGTGAGCAAGGCCTGAACCTTCGCATGTTTATGCGTAGCATAATTATCCATGATCAAGTGCAAGTCGACCGTCTTGTCCACGGTTCGATCCTTCCTTGCTTATCCGGTTGACACACCTTACCACTACCCGTAGGGTGTGGTCGTCATGGACAGTCGCCACCCCCAGTCGCTGCTTGAGTTTCAACAGATGTTTCCCAGCGAACTGGCGTGTGCGGCCTATCTTGAGTCGATTCGGTGGCCCGGTGGATTCGTGTGCCCAATCTGCGGGGGTCGCGATAAGGCGCAGCGCATAGTCACGAGACCACGGGTGCTTCGATGTCGACAGTGCCACCATGATGTGCACTGACTGCGGGCACTGTCATGGACGCCGTTGCAGGCCTGGTTCCTGGGGGCGTATCTGGTGACGACGCAAACGCCCGGCGTCTCTGCGGTGCAGCTTCAGCGCCAGCTTGGGTTGACTCGATACGAAACCGCTTTCCAGATGCTCCACAAGCTCCGCGCTGGCATGGTTCGCCCCAACCGAGACCGGATTGGCGCAGATAGCTATTGCTAGATCTAGTGGGTAGTTTGGTAATTCAGCATTTCACAAAACGCTACATAGTGTGGTCACTAGAGTAAAGCCGGTATGCAGGCAGATTGGCCCGTCGAGGTGGATGAAACGCTGGTGGGTGGGCGTACCAAAGGCCAAGGCCGTGGCGTCCACCATAAATCGACGGTTGCTGGCGCCATCGAAGTCCGCCTTCAGCCGCTCGGCGTTCATGGCAAAAAGCCCCACCGAGCCGTCTATGCAGGACGGTTGCGCTTGGGTCTCATGCCAAACCGCAGTGCCAAGACGCTCACGGGGTTCGTGCAGGAGAACGTCGTCAAGGGCGCCGTGGTGCGCACCGACGGATGGAGTGGCTACGACGATCTGCTCCACTTGGGGTACGCGCACGAGCCCATGGTGCTCGATGGCGAGAGCGAGAAAACCGAGGCCCACCTTCCGATGATCCACATCGCCTTCTCGAATCTGAAGACTTGGCTGATGGGTACTCACCATAGCGTCAGCAAGCAACACCTGGCGGCCTATCTGAATGAATTCGTCTTCCGGTTCAACCGTCGATTTTACCCGATGACGGCATTCGCTTCCATCTTGGGTATTGGCATGAATGTGGCCGGCCCCACATATCGCAGCCTTTACGACGGGGAATGGGATCATTGTGCTCATTGATCTACGGCCAACCCACTATAAGTAGTAGGCTAGTGTGTCAACCGGATAAGCAAGGT
>QIMB01000150.1 GCA_003233615.1 Nitrospirota bacterium | reverse complement strand
GATTCCGTTCCCCCGGCTCCCGAGTTGATGGAAAGAATGGCATTGTTGCGATCATGCTCTCCAGATAAGAGTTTCTCCAGCCGCCAGGTTTCCAGAGATGCTTCAATGGATTGAATGCCCTGGGTCCACTCAGCTTCCAGCTCCGGATCGCCTTCTTGTCCAATCAGATCAAGAATAGCGAGCAGGTCATCTCGTTGTTGTTCAAGATGTGTGAGCCGATCAAGCTGACTTTCCAGTTCGGCTTGCCGGCGTCCAATTTTAGCCGCATGCTTCGGATCATTCCAAAAGTCGGGCTGGGAGGTCTCTTGCTGGATTTCGTCGAGTTCAGATGTCAGGCGAGGGAGGTCAAAGATACCTCCGAAAATCCAAGATGTGGGCGTTGATTTTATCCATGCGAGGGCGAATGTCTTCGAGCATGTGTCGTGTTCCCTTCGTTATGTCTTGTGTGATGAAATATTCTGTGCGTGTTGATCTGATGCAGTCATACGATAGCTGAGTAAAAATATTCCCGTCAGTATAACACAACCCCAACTAAAGACATCCCCGAATTGTGTATAAAATGAGGGCTTTGCTCTCCGAAGGGGAATAGATGTTGTCAGAGCCTCCTGCGTGAAAATCGACGTCTTTGTCACAATGCCTCCGTCCGGGGCGATGACGCCAGAAATACCGGTGTTTGCGGCACGAGCCACGGCGAGGTGATTCTCAACGGCACGAAACACCGCCATCGAAAAATGTTGATAGGGTGCCGACGAGTCACCGAACCACGCGTCGTTCGTCAGGGTGACAAGTATGTTCGCACCCTCGTTCGCCATGTGTCGCACGAGATTGGGAAAAATGATTTCAAAACAAATGGGGATGCCCACGGTGGCATGCAACTCTGATGGTTGATCGGGAAGTTTCAGGGTGAGAGGGCCTTGACCAGGCTTGAAATCGCCAATGCCGACGACCAGTTTCTCCAGAAAGAATAATAGTGATTTCAAAGGAACATACTCACCAAAGGGGACCAGATGGCGCTTGTCATATCGCCCAGTTACCAAGTGTTCTGGAGACAAGATGTAGGCGCTGTTGAGCAAATAGGGTTTTCCGTCAGTCTCAAAGCGAAGTGTCGGGCTTCCAAAGAGCAAAGGGCTTTGGTTCTCTTGGAGGAGAGAGAGAATAATTTTCTGATATGCAGGTTCTTTTTCAAAGAAAAATGGTGTGGCGGCCTCAGGCCAAATAAGCAGATCAAGGTTTTTCCCCGTTTGTTGGCTAAGGGTGGTATAGCGTTTGAGTGTTTCGTTGATGTACGTCTGATCCCATTTCTTGTCTTGGCTAATATTGGGTTGGACGAGACCGATGGACAAGGATGTAGCTGATTGATCCAATATGGCTTGTTGTTTGATCTGCCAGTGCCCATAGGCAAGGCTGATGCTCAGGATGAGGATAACGCCTATGGCTTGTTGCTTTGGAAAGGCAATGGAGAGTTCGTCTTTTCTGTGCACAATCCATTGTGAAATTGATGTGATTGCGACATTGACCATGACGACTAAAAAGGACACCCCATAGACGCCCGTCATATCTGAAACTTGAATGACTGGTAGCCATTGATATTGTGAATATCCAAGGAGGGCCCAAGGAAACCCGCTGAAGGCATAGGTGCGGAGATACTCCAAGGAGACCCACAGAGAAGGCGCTCCCAGCCAAATCAAACTCGGGTGTCCACGGTGTAAGAGTGCATAGCCCCAGGCATAGGCTCCAACATACAGGCCGAGATACGCTGCCAATAAGAGCATTAACAATGCGCTAATTGCGAGAGGCACTTGCCCATACTGATTCATCGCCGTGATGACCCAAGGAATGGTTCCCACAAAAGCGATGGTTCCAGCGAGCCAGCCATAGCGAAAAGCCTTGGATGTGGTCAAATCGGTGAGGGCCCAGTGGAGGGGCACCAGACAGCCCCAGGCCAGCCAGCCTAGATCAAAGTCAGGAAAACACAGGGGATGGAGGAGCCCGGTCAGGCCGACAGCAAGAAGTCGAGTGAGGGGGGGGTAGCTGCACCACAAGAGGATATACACGATTGGAAGGCCATTGTTAGAACGGGTACAAGGAAAATCGGTTATTCCTGGGAGGGGCTGCGGTTGGATGGCTGAGGGTTTATCAAACCGCTTTTTGCACGAACCCAGATCGGAGGCAGCGGGTGCACACCTTTATTTTTTTTGCCGCCCCTTTAATGAGGGCCCGGACGGTTCGAAGGTTTGGGCGAAACACTCGTTTCGTGCGATTATTTGCGTGACTGACATTGTTTCCCACTAACCGTTTTTTTCCACATATTTCACATGAAAATGCCATTGTCTACTCCTCACTCCTCTGAAATGTTTGGATTCAATCCGAAAAGATCACAAGCATGTGTTATCACAGGTGGTATTGTACATGCAATTCATGAGAAATAAAAGAAGTTGAGCATCTGGCTGTGTTTTTTGATAAATTTGTGTATCTACCATTCAATGAATGAAAGAAGCTGTTTGATCAATATCCGAACGCTGACACCTCAGAATTTGTCCCTTCACCCTATTAACCCGTAAATTTTTACCTGCCATGGTGACTCAATCCCCTCTTTGGCATACGCCAATTCAATATGCCAAAGGGGTCGGACCCCGTCGGGCTCGCCTTTTGGAAAAATTGGGTATTGTGACTGTCGAAGATGCCTTGTGGTTTGTGCCGTGGCGTTACGATGATCGCGTAGAAGTCCACTCCATTGGAAACTTACTCCCTGGGATGAAAGCGACGATACGGGGACGTGTCGAACGTTGTCGGATCAACACAACCTCTCGCCGCCGATTGGTGGTGGTAACGATAATGGTTCGGGATGAGACCGGTGTTATTGAATGCGTGTTTTTTAATCAACCGTACTTGGAGAATACATTTGCTGCGGGGGTGACTGTATTGTTAACGGGAACAGTGAGTCCCAATCCCAATGCCCAGTCATTCTTTCTGATGAAAGCCCCGGAGTACGAAGTTCTGGATATCGAAGATTCATTGGAGAGTGCCCTTGGCCGGATTGTTCCGATTTATCACGAGACCCATGGGTTGAGCTCTAAACAGATACGCCGGATCATGCAATCGATCTTTGAACAGTATTCTCCATGCCTCCAAGAAATCTTGCCGGATACCATGCGGGAGCAACTCAGGTTTCCAACAATATCTGAAGCCTTACCGGTCTTGCATGCTCCAGACCAGCACCAATCCGTGCCTCTGTTAAATCAACATGTCACTCCAGAGCATCAGCGGCTAGCCTTTGAGGAATTATTGCTCTTGCAACTGGCCCTGGCCATGAAGCGGCATCGGCAAGTAACGGCCACACCTGGCATTGTCTTTGCCAAACATCAAAAGTTGCACGAGCAGCTTCAATCGGTCTTGCCGTTTTCTTTGACATCAGCACAAGAACGGGTCATTCGTGAGATTTTTCAGGATATGGCTCAATCAACCTGTATGAATCGATTGCTTCAGGGTGATGTAGGATGTGGAAAGACGGTTGTGGCGCTTCACGCCATGGTCATGGCCTGTGGCTCTGGCTATCAAGCTGCCCTGATGGCTCCGACAGAAGTATTAAGTGAGCAACATTATTGGTCATTGAAGCCATTGTTTGAGGCGCTCAATATTTCCTGTGTTCTGTTGAAGGGAGGCCAAGCTGGTGGTGAACGAGCTGAGATTCTGGCGAATCTGAAGTCGGGTGAGGTACAGGTGGTTGTGGGGACGCATGCTTTGTTACAGCCGGATGTCAGATTTTCTAAATTGGGGTTAGTTATTGTGGATGAACAACATAAGTTTGGTGTGCTGCAACGAGCGATGCTGCGAGAAAAAGCTTCATGGCAACCTGATGTGCTTGTCATGACGGCGACACCTATTCCGAGGACCTTGGCGATGACGTGGTATGGCGATTTAGATGTGTCTGTGATTGATGAATTTCCACCTGGGAAAAAACCCGTACATACGAAGCTATTTGAGGCGAAATCCAGAAATCGAGCACATCAGATTTTGCGAAAAGAATTAGAGGCCGGGCGTCAGGCCTATGTGGTCTATCCCCTTGTTGAGCCATCGGAAAAAGTGGATCTGCAAGCAGCGATGGAGGCCGTTGAGTATTTGCGTGAGCAATTTGCTCCCTTTCGTGTCGGGTTGTTGCACGGGCGTCTTCCATCTCGCGAGAAGCAATCAGTCATGTCGCAATTCCAGAAAAAAGAGATTGATCTGCTCGTGGCGACGACGGTCGTCGAAGTTGGCTTGGATATTCACAATGCCACGGTGATGCTTATTGAGCATGCTGAACGCTTTGGTCTGGCACAACTTCACCAATTACGAGGCAGGGTTGGACGAGGTCAACACCAAGGTCATTGCTTACTCATTCACTCAGTAGGAAGGATTCCTTCGTATAATCAGCAAATGTCTTTGAGGATTGACCGCTCCCCAGGCGCTCGTCAGAGCCCGGGGCGTGTGTCTGCTTCGGCTGAAGTTGCTCGATCCACAGCGAAGCGACGGCTTGGTGTCTTTGCGCAGTTGGATGACGGGTTTGCGTTAGCGGAAGAAGATTTGAATATTCGAGGACCGGGGCAAGTCTTAGGTGTACAGCAATGGGGTGCTATTGCTTTTCGTGTCGCCGATTTAGCGCGAGATGTGGATCTTTTATCGAAGGCCCGCCGTATTGCACAGGAATTGTTACAGCGTGATCCGAATTTATCTTTTCCCGAACACCACGCGCTCAAAGAAACGCTTGTGCGAAAGTGGGGGGAGAAATTAGCCTTGGGATCAATCGGATAACACCAATTTGGTAACTCACAAGCAGTCAATAACCACTTCATAAAAAATGTGCCTTGAACAACATGAGTTAAGTCATTGCTAGAAGGACCATGCTGTTTGACCTGTTCGGAGGATCATGGTAAAAATTGTTTCAAGTGATTTGCTGTGAACTCGCATTATTGCCCGGATGGCGGAACTGGCAGACGCGCCGGACTCAAAATCCGGTTCTTTAACGAGAGTGGGAGTTCGACCCTCCCTCCGGGCACCAACAAAATCACAATGCCTTATTGTTATGTGTTGAGATTATAGAAATTAACATTAATTACCTAGGCTTAATCATGTATTTTCTAGTTCATTTCCAATGGCAAAATTGACTTGACAGCGTCATTAACCTTGACTATAGTCTGTGCCCCAATTGAGAAATAAAAGGGCAACATAATTTTAGTTCGTTTTTTTTGATTATTCACTCACAGTTTCCAAGGAGGAGCCACATGCGGAAGGTAGGGATTATTGGAGCAGCTATCATTCTTGCAAGCTCGGTTGGCGTCGCATTTGCGCAAGAACGTGCGCCACAACATGTAGGGTATGGGACCGGAGTTGGTGATTCACAAGGTGTCGGCGACAGATCACGCGTGATGGATGCAGGTGACATGGGTCGGTACATCGACGATTTTCTGAGAACCTCCACCATTCAGGGTGAGGTTATTGCGGTTAACAATGCAATGGGTTCCTTGCTCAT
>QIMB01000252.1 GCA_003233615.1 Nitrospirota bacterium | reverse complement strand
GTCTGTTCGCGACTGTGGATTTAATCTTTAAGCCCGACGGCTTCAGAAGCAGCCTCTCCTGCATTATTAAGTGCGTCTCCCGCGCTTTCAGCCGCATTGTTCATTGCCTCGCCTGTACTGTCCACAGCGTCTGACATAGCGCCTTTAGCATCTTCAGCCGCTTCTGTTATCGTGTCGCCCGTACTTTTCATCGCATCACCTCGGTTGTTTTTTCAATAGCTTGATCAATCGCTTTTCCAGCTTGTTCGGCTGGGCCATCTGATTCACCGCATCCTGCGACGGACATACATAAGACACACGCGAAGAACAGGTGTACTCGAAATCCATGTAGACATTCCATTATTCAAACCTCCTGTTAAAAGAATAGGTAGACTGTGGCCGACCATTGTGTGATTAGAGGGCTAAAAGGGGAAGGGGATCATGCGGAGAGGGGCATGTCTCGACATTGTATGAAAACAAATCCTCTTAGCCATGAGCTAGCAGTATTGTAGCGCAAATAGAATAAAGGGCAATAGCCTGTGTGTTGGATAATTGAGACGTTAAAATGATGATCTGGTCACAGGATGGACTACATAGGTGTTTTTATGTATTTCCAATGTTCTTGAAGATAAAACGCAATACAATTGAGACTAACTTCTTTCGCTGGAGAATCAACAGCAAGGAAGAAGGGCTAAGAATTTTTCACATGAATGGACGTTTCTGTGTTTTCGCCTCAATTTTTTTTAAAATCCGTCGATAAGATTTCAGTACATTCATTTAGAAGAAGCTCTGTCGTGATCAACAATTTTATGAAGTTGAGGAAGCTATGGCAAAACCTGTTGGAAAACTCAAAAAAATAAATGTCAATGAAGTGTGGGCCAATGATGTTGATGGATTTGCCTCATGGCTCCAACAGGAAGAAATTTTGGAGATGTTGGGTGAGACTCTGGAATTATCTTTAGAGCCAGCTGGCGAAGAAGTTTCTTTACAGACACTCTCAGGTGGGGTCTTAGCGAAAGATAGCAAACGGGGACATTATGTCATCATCGTAGGTCATTTAGATGGGATGAGCCCGGAAGCATTAGGGAATTTGATTATGTATGCCGCTGGATTAGATGCGAAAGCGCTCGTGTGCGTCGGGCAAGAAATTACTGCCGAAATGCGTCAGAGTTTAGATTGGCTCAATATGATCTCACGAGATGATGTGAATGTTTATGCTGCTGAATTGGAATTATGGCGAATCGATGATTCAGTGCCTGCTCCAAATTTCAATGTCGTCTGTCAACCAAACATGTGGGCTAGACAATTGAAGATGGGACAAGAGGATGGAGAGTCTGCTGACAATTCAAGCAAAAATTCAAAATCGAAAGAGCCTCAAGAATCGAAATCCCAAAAAGAAGAACCCGTAAAAGCTTCAAAAGAAAAAGTGGAGCCGCCCCAAAGTAAATCTGGGGCAAGCCCTAAAGAAGGGACGTCTGTTCGTCAGAACTTTGTCTATACGAAAACATTTTCGTAAGGATTATCACAACTCGTTCAGGGTTGAGCAACGGGCTACTCAGAAAACTGAAAGACCATGCGCCAAGTGTCGGGTGAGTGACATCGGCCTTCCTCTCCGTCTATGTTTATTTCTCAGTCGATCACGACATGTTCAATTGTTTAGGCAGAAAAGTCTTCGTTGTGTGACATTCCCGTCTATCTCGTAATTTTCTCGTCATTCTAGACAGAGCCAAGGGTACTTGGGTATTCTACGGGCTCGCAAAATATGAACTAGCCATTTTTGTATCTCATCTTCAGACCATCGTGGGCCGATTTTCGATCGCACAATTTTCAACGTCGGCCAGGCGATGCCTTCGGTTGCGTTCTCTTAGATTGACCTAATCTACCTCTCACGTGGCCGCGAATTCCGGGTAGCAATTGTTTCATGGACTCTAAGGCTTTTCATGTGTCTATGACCTCTCCAGAACACCACTCCACAGTCGATTTTATTCGCGCGAAGGTCCTTGCTGATCATGAAGCCCAGCGATTCAATCAGCGTGTGCATACACGGTTTCCGCCGGAGCCGAACGGGCACTTGCACATTGGTCATGCCAAATCTATCTGTTTGAATTTTGGCATTGCACAGGAATTTGGTGGGCTCTGTAATGTGCGCTTTGATGATACCAATCCCATCAAAGAACATATGGATTATGTCCAGTCCATTCAGGAAGATGTTCGGTGGTTAGGTTTCGATTGGGGAGATCGTCTGTTTTATGCCTCCGACAATTTTGGAGCGCTCTATGATTTTGCGGTGACGCTTATTCGGAAAGGCACAGCCTACGTTGATAGTTTGACGGCGGAGGAACTTCGAGCCTATCGAGGAACCTTGACTGAAGCTGGCAAGGACAGCCCTCATCGAAACCGCAGTGTTGAAGACAACATCGATTTATTTGCCAGAATGCGGTCGGGAGAATTTGAGGAAGGGACGTTGGTGCTCCGTGCCAAGATTGATATGGCGTCACCAAATATCAATTTGCGTGATCCGGCGTTATACCGCATACGGAAGGTGACACACTATCGTACAGGGGATCTGTGGTGTATTTATCCTACCTATGATTTTGCCCATCCGTTGTCTGATGCGCTGGAACATATTACACATTCACTCTGTACGTTGGAGTTTGAAGATCATCGTCCTTTATATGATTGGGTGCTGCGTGAATGTGAGGTTGACTGCCATTCGCAACAAATCGAGTTTGCTCGTTTGAATCTTGCTCATACCGTGATGAGTAAACGGAAACTGCTTCAATTGGTCGAAGACGGACACGTGCAAGGATGGGACGATCCTCGTCTGCCTACCATTAAAGGTCTTCGGCGCCGTGGATATACAGCTGAGGCTATTCGCAATTTCTGTGAACGTGTTGGTGTGGCAAAACGAGACAGTGTGATTGAAATGTCGCTTTTAGAACATGCGATCCGAGAAGATTTGAACCGTACGGCTCAACGAGTAATGGTTGTATTACATCCGGTGAAAGTGATTATTGAGAATTATCCAGAGGACCAGACTGAGGAAGTCGAGGCTGTGAATAATCCCGAAGATGCAAGTCAGGGGACTCGGTCACTTTCATTTTCACGGGAGATTTATATTGAGGCGAATGACTTTCGCGAAGATCCTCCCAAGAAGTTCTTTCGGCTATCCCCTGGGCAGGAAGTTCGCCTTCGGTATGCCTATATCATTCGTTGTGTGAGCGTAGAAAAGGATGAACATACTGGGGTGATCACGACTATTCGATGTACATTTGACCCAGATTCTAAGCGTGGAGGGTCACAATCAGGCCGGAAAGTGAAGGGGACGATCCATTGGGTGTCTGTCCGCCATGCGCTACCGGCGGAAGTTCGATTGTATGAACCTCTTTTCACTGAATCGGCTGACAGTTCTCATGACCCATTACACGATTCTCACCCTGTGTTGAACCCTCATTCTTTACAGGTTCTTTCGACGTGTCGAGCTGAGCCAAGCTTGAAAGATTCCACAATTGGTAGTCGTTTTCAGTTTGAACGACAAGGCTATTTTTGTGTAGATCCAGACTCCAGTTCTCAGAAACCTGTGTTTAACCGAACGGTGTCTCTACGTGATTCCTGGAAAAAAATTGACAAGAACAAGAAATAGATGTTTTGAAGGGCTGATTTCCCCTCTAAGGCTTGCGAAACAATGACTACCTATTTCCTCATGCGTGCAATCTACAATTGTTCTTTCGCCTACCTTGAAAAGTTTGTGTATAGCGCCAAAAGTTATCTTTGTGCTACTGTTTGCTTGTTGGTTTTTCAGAAATTGTGACACTTCCAGTCATTTTCTGACATAACTTGAGCTATTGATTATGGTGACTTGCACCATTCCCTTGTGCTCAAGTACATGCCGAAATTCTCGACAGACCGAATGAATCTGTCTGCGTTTTTTTAATGCTCTAGCATCTCAACATCTTGGATCTTGGCACTTCTCATCCGAAAAAATCGTTCAACGTTCGTCTACGTGACGTTCTTAATTTCCACGTAGGGAAGTTGAAAAAAAACGCCAGCGGCGTTCTCGCCCTTTCGCCGTGCTCACGTACTGAGAGTACGCTCCGCGCGCCAAAAAGGCTGCGGTCTTTCCTTCGGCAAGGCTCAGGACATGCTTTTTTTGAACATTCCCTTTTGTCTGTTGCCGTCGGTGGCATCTCCGGCATGTCTGGGCTCTGGACGTGTTCATATTCAACAGGCGCACGTACTTCTTTTTCTGAAGCCATCTTGAAGCGTATGTCCGTGCGCTGGATTTCTTTTTTCTAAATTTCCCATTATACGTGCCACATACTCCTCTTTCTCCTCTCTCTCTCATTTTTCGCATGTGGTGGCCCTTAGCCGGCAGTTGGCTCCTGATGGGAGTGGAATTGTTGCTGGTGTCCGCGACTGTGTCTCGTTTGGCAGATCCAGAAATTCATTTAGCCGCCTATGGTGGGGTGGTCTTTCCACTCGCACTGCTTATCGAGGCGCCGATCATTATGGTGTTGGTCGCGTCCACGGCATTGTGCAAAGACTGGGCAGCTTACCGCCTCATGCGAAATTTCATCCTGACGTTAGGTGGGGGACTGACGCTGCTTCATGTCCTGCTGGCTTTTACCCCTGTATTTGGTGTGGTGGTGGAAACATTGTTAGGCGCCCCGGAGAGTATTTGGGAACCGGCCAGAACGGGCCTGCAAATAATGACGCCATGGACCATGTCGATCGCAGTGCGACGGTTTTTTCAGGGGCTGGTTATTCGTAATGGAAGAACACGTCTGGTGGGCTTAGGCACGTTAATCCGATTAGGCGTCAGCGCCTCGTTGTTGTTGGCAGGCGTATTGATGCAAAGTATTCCGGGAGTGGTGGTGGCCACTGGGGCGCTTTCCGCTGGCGTACTCATTGAAGCCATCTTTATGTTTGTGTGTATTCGCCCGATGGTGCGAAGCCTTCAGCAACGCGAGGCCGCGCAAGAGCCTCCACTTACGCTCCGACGCCTGTGTTCATTCTATTGGCCCTTAGCCCTGACGCCGCTGGTGATGTTGGCAACATTATCTATCGGTAGTGCAGCTATCAGCCGAATGCCGCGAGCATTGGAATCATTAGCCGTGTGGCCGGTGTTAGGCGGGCTCACATTTATGTTTCGAAGTGTGGGCATTGCGATACAAGAGGTGGTCGTCACTTTCTCTGATCGACCACATTATCACCAGCCGTTACAGCAATTTGTGTGGTTGGTCTCCTTGAGCTCCAGTGCGATGTTGTTGCTCATCGCAGCGACACCACTCTCCACCATGTGGTTCGAGTCGTTTGCGGCTTTACGTCCGGAACTATCGGCACTGGCCAGTACGGCACTCTGGATAGCCGTTGTACTACCGGCACTGAGTCCGTGGGAAAGCTATTTTCAAGGAGAGCTGGTCTATCGAGGTGCCACGACCTATGTGACGCAGGCCGTGAGTCTGTATTTGCTCGGAAGCTCGCTTCTCTTAATTTTTGGAATAGCCTATGGACAGATTACGGGATTGTATGTGGGAGTTGCGGCTACGTTGACGGGGATCAGTATTCAACTGTGGTGGCTATGGAAGCATAGTCACAGCATGCAACGTGTACCGAATGTTTCCCGGACTCCCCCCTGAGACGTAATACTGTTGAATTAAGTCAAATTCCTGTATAATGATCCTATGTTCATCAACGCATAAACACTCAAATTTTGGAGGTATGTATGGCCCG
>QIMB01000135.1 GCA_003233615.1 Nitrospirota bacterium | reverse complement strand
ACTCGAGCCGGGAATTGAACCGTACGACCATCATCAGTTGTCGCCACGACATGCTCAACAACCCCTTGGTAGTATGATTGAAATCGTTCAGGTGAAATATTGAGTTGCACCCTAACCGTTTGCATCGTTTTTCATAGGGGACCAGAAACCCTACATGTAGGAACCTGTCTGAGATTAGCAATTGTCACGAGGTTATGCTGGCTTGAATCAGATTTCTTGATCACTTGAAACACATAATGGAAAAGTAAGGAGTACGAAGCACAGTAGCGAGGAGAATATTAAGCAATTTCTCACTTACTTCTCACTCCTTACGTTTTACGTCTCTAAGGACTATTGACTTCCATACAACATCATTCTCTCACACTTAACGAATGCTTTCAGGTAAAATACGATCTTCTATGCCGTACACCCACGAATTACATACGATCCGTCTCGCCTTGGACCAGGCAAGTGAACGCCTGCAACGAATCAGATACGACGGCTTGAACGTCCAGGTCAAATCCGATGGGTCCCCAGTGACGAATGCGGACCTTGCTGTCAATCAGATCGTCCAGGATGCAGTGTTGAAGGCCTTTCCTCATGATGCCTGGTTGTCGGAAGAATCGCCGGACAATCCATCACGCCTCCAATCTCAGCGCGTCTGGATCTTGGACCCTATTGATGGAACGAAACCCTTTATCAAGGGCTTACCGCATTACACCATCTCCCTCGCGCTCATTGACCAAGGCCAACCGGTTATCGGAGTCATTTACAATCCCGCCACCCAAGAATATTTTTGCGCCATCCGGGAACAGCACACCCTACTCAACGGGCAACCCATTCATGTCCGCACATTATCAGATCCTCCTCGCAACACATTTTTTGTGAATAGTTGGCAGGTCAACGATGCTACCCTCACAGCGTGGAAAAGAGACCATCACTGTCCTCCACTTTTAGGATCCATTGCCTATTGTTTAGCTCTTGTGGCCGCAGGGCACGTCGATGGCGTGATCAATCTTGGCCCACAAAATGAATGGGATATTGCTGCAGGGCTCCTTCTGGTTCAAGCTGCGGGCGGGCTTGTCTTTGACAAGAATCAACAGCCGATCCAATGTAATCAACCCAATCCCCTCGTGAACGGGATTGTTGCCATACGCCCAGATGCCCTTCCTACTATTCAGCAGTGGCTTGCTGAGATGAACACCTGACGTTCTCACGCTTCGATCCTCAACCGTCCCCAATTATCTTGAGCCGACTTATCCCAAATGCACAATATCTGATTGTCGTTTGTGCTCATTCGTAAACGTATCGAGAGATCCTCGCTCTCGTATTGCTGCATTATTGTATATTTGATGTCGTTTCGTGTCATTTCACGACTCCTTACACCCCATCAATCCTCTTAACCCTATCCACTAATCAACCGAAAACATAGAGGAGCTAGGACTCGATTCACCTCGAGTTGTTTGAATCACCATATTCTGCTTTCAGTGTCGATATTGAACATCGGCAATATTGCATAGAGGCCGTCGTGATGCGCGGAGCCGTCAAAAACACGTTTAAGATCCTGACCATTGAGGATGACCCCAGTCAAACTGACGACTTAAAGGAAGCCGTCATCGTCGCCCAAATCATTTGCATAGAAATCCTTGAAGCCGAAGACGGCGACCAAGCTATGGCATTTTTACACCAAGAATATCCATACATGGATGTGCCCCAACCCGATCTTATTTTCTTATCCAATCACTTACCTGATCGCACGGGTCCTGAGATCATCAAAGAACTTCAATGCGATCGTCGACTCCGCACTATTCCAGTCGCCTTGTTTTCTGAAGAGGACCCCACCAAGTCCAAACATATCACCTTCCCCGACAATTGCCATTTATTTAAACGCCCGACAACCTGCGATGAGTGGATTTATGTATTGCGATGCATTGAAGACGTGTGGGTCACGTTGTTAAACATGACCGGAATGCCACGGATATAACATTTTTTCAGCCTGTTCCTTGTCGCTTTGCAATCCGCGCGGTTTTACGATTGCCTCCCGCCACCATCTGAAATTCATACAGTCTGGATTCCAACGCCCCGTTAAATAGTGGAATTTTTCTCGAGGGTGCCAACCGGATAAGCTTGGGAAACCGAAAATCTGCTGTCAACACATAGACCGTCCATCCGGCAAATCGCTGTTTCAACACATTCCCGAATTTCGGATACCACTGCTCCAGCAACGTGTGATCTCCCATCCGAACTCCATACGGAGGATTCGTGATAATCATACCGCTGACAGCAGGTGGAACCATCTCTAACACATCTCCCTGCGTCACATGAACATCAGCGAGCTGAAGAGACTGAAGATTGGTCCGTACCATGGATACTGCCTGAGCATCCTGATCATTACCAAATATTTGTAACGTATGATGCATGGGATTGGCCTCATGGCCTTCCCGTCGAACCCTGTCCCATGCCGATTGATCGAAATTTTTCAAATGGCAAAAGGCAAATTCTCGTCGGTCCCCAGGCGGAATACCTTTGGCCATAAGGGCCGCTTCAATCAAAAACGTCCCCGACCCACACATGGGATCGAGTAACACCTGCTCACTCGTCCACCCCGCGAGCCGAAGAATGCCCGCTGCTAAATTCTCCCGCAGCGGAGCCTCTCCTGCCGCTTGTCGCCACCCACGCTTGAACAGCGGAGACCCTGTCGTGTCCAAATACCACACCACCTGTCCTTCATCAACAAAGACCACCACTTGAATATCAGGATGACGTTTATCAACGACGGGACGCTTTTTTGTATCCCGCACGAAACGATCGCAAATAGCATCCTTCACGCGAAGCGTCGCAAATGCAAGACTCGTCAACGGAGACTGTTGCGCAACCACTCGAACTTTGATCCGGCAATTCACCGAAAACCAGAGAGACCATGGCAATTCTAATGCGAGACGATACAAGTCTTCTTCATGACGATACGAACCACTCCCCACTCGCCACAAGATACGACTCGCAATTCGACTCTCACGATTCAATCGGTAACACAGCGAAAACAATCCCTGACATTCCACGCCACCAGGTGTGACGCGAATATTTTTCCCGCCTACATGTTGAAATTCTTGCGCCAACACATCTTCCAACCCGCGAGGACATGTCGCAAAAAATGTTTCCATCATCTCCATGAGCAAAAAAAATGAATAAACCCTTTGAGAGGAAACTAGTCGTACACTTCTGGATTGACACAATAGGGAAGAGGCTCGCCGCGCAGCCCGGCGATCACATTCTCAACGGCCATATCGGCCATGAGAGATCTCGTTGCCGTCGTTGCACTGCCTACATGCGGGATAACAAGACAATTCGGCAGGGCAAGCAACGGATGCGAGGCAGGAAGCGGTTCGGGATCGGTGACATCCAACGCCGCTCCGCTAATCGTTCCATCCTGCAATGCATGATAGAGCGCGCCCGAGTCCACAACAGCTCCACGAGACGTATTGATCAGGATACTTGAACGTTTCATCATGTGAAATTCAGACGTGCCAATTAGATGATGAGTATCTGGTGTTAGGGGAATGTGCAAGCTGACAAAGTCTGATTGCATCAGTACCGTTGGCAAATCCACAAACGTGACAGAAGGCATATCCGAGACTTCACCATGAATCTCCGCTACACAAGGCAATTCCAATGCATCACGATCCTGCCTCGAAGACCGTACAGCAAGCACGTTCATGCGAAATCCCTGAGCTCGCCGGGCCATGGCTTGTCCAATTCGACCAAATCCCACAATTCCCAACGTGGCACCACAAATATCCTGCCCTAACAAGAGATTGGGCTTCCATTCCACCCAATGGCCCTGTCGAACGTAATCTGCGCCTTCCACAATTCGCCTGGCCGATGCCATCAATAATGCAAAAGCCAAATCTGCTGTGGTTTCTGTGAGTATGCCTGGCGTATGCCCAACTGGAATGCGCTGAGCCGTACATGTTCGAATATCAATATGGTCATATCCAACGGACATGGTGCTGACAACACGCAACCGCTTTGCACAGCAAAGAACATCCTGATCGATTCGATCCGTCAACAGACAGTAGAGTCCTACGGCGTCAGGTAGATGATCCAACAACCATTCCTGCGTCACGGGACAATCGGATTCCCAACATACCACCTGAGCATGTGCCATTAAGTGATCCCGAGCGTTCGCAGGAAGTTGTCGAGTCACGGCCACTATAGGAAGAGACATGCTTTTTCTCACGAACCATGACACAAAGACATGGAAACTGCCAGGCGGTTAGAGAAATGCAATGGAGGCCACAAACCCAAGATAACACAGACCATTGACGACCAAATGTATGGGTTTCACTGTCCCATTCCGCACAAGCCATGATAAGTAGGTCGAGGCCACTAACGTCATGGCCATCCCAATGAGAATTTCCTTTTGCGGAACCCACGCCGTCAGCATAATGCCCACGGCAGGAAGCAGACTGCCCTGAAACATCATGGCCCCGGTGAGATTTCCTACCGCCAGCGTATCCCGCCCTCGCCGAATCCATAGAATACTATTCACTTTTTCCGGCAGCTCTGTCGCGATGGGAACAATCAAGAGCGACAACGTCAAGGCTGAAATACCCCACCTCGGTGCGAGATGCTCAATACCATACACAAAGCCCTTCGCGCCCAACATGATCAGTGCTAAACCACACCCGAGTTGAAACACAATACTCACTAAATTATTTGGCAGCCCAATTTTCGTTGAATAGAGTGGATGATCCGCTTCAGTCCCATGTCCATCATCAACCAACACAGTCGAGGCACGAATCGTCAGAGTCAGATACGTCACATACATCGCCACTAAGGTAAACGCCATCACTCCTCGCACCCATGGCCAATCAAATGGCACAAACAACGCCATCACGCCGATAAAAAACGCCCAATTAAACCACACCAAATCACGCGCAAATCCTCTCGGCTCGGGATTCAACGCCCCATGCCATCCTCGTGACCGAGCAGCAAAAATGCCGACGAGAAAAAACGCCACGGTCGCTAACAACAACGGCGCACCCAAAATCGCGCCAACGGCTACCTCATGTCGAACAATTTCCGACCCTGTGCCCGATAAAATGGCAAACAGCGGAACCATGGTTTCGGGCAATGCCGTGCCGATCGCGGCAAAGACCGAACCCGTCACACCTTCAGATATCCCGAGCCGTTCACCAAAATGCTCAAGACTGTTGGTAAAAGCCTCAGCCCCCAGCAAAATGATGACTAAGGCTCCAAATAAAATCAGAACGTCCATAGATCAGTAACCACCTGCCATCCCATTTAATAGTCTCCATAAAAAACGCTGCCATTTTGTAGCTATTCAGCACCATATTGTCATTCTGAGTGCAACGAAGAATCTGTGCCCAGCCCTCAGCCCTTACCGTTGAGCGAGATGCTACACTGAGCTTGCCCTGAGCAGAATCGAAGGGGGCTCACAAGCTGAGGCGGCACCGTTCATGGAGCGTAGAAGAGGACTTAGTGTTGGCACATTGGATTTGACGTGCTGAATAGTTACCCTATTTTAATTATTT
>QIMB01000388.1 GCA_003233615.1 Nitrospirota bacterium | reverse complement strand
CTCTATTACTCGAACCTATACATTCTGTGCGGCGCATCGGCTGCATACTGATCAATTGCCAGAAGACGTGAATCAAAAGATTTTTGGCAAATGTAATAACCTGAATGGGCATGGACACAATTATACAGTCCAAGTGAGCGTCCAAGGAGAATTAGATCCCAAGACAGGTCTCATCACTGATGTGAGTCAACTCGATCAGATCGTGCACGACACCATTGTCACGCGCTTCGACCACCAACATTTGAATTTCGATCCAGCATTTCAGAATATGACGACGACAGGCGAAAATCTTGCGGCTGTCATCTGGGGGTTGTTGGTGGATCGCATCCCATCGGGGAAATTAGAAAAAATCGGAGTGGTCGAAACTCGGGACAATTTTTTTGAATATGTCGGGGATCCGAAGCGTTAACGTTGTACGCATAATTTCCTAAACCGGAAATCAGGGAGAGATATGAAATCACGATCAGTAAAATCAAAATCTGTGTCCAAGTCTCGGCATACCCGAAAAATAGCGGATTCGGATCAGCTTGAGATCAAGACGCCAGCAGCGCTCACAGATATCGAGCGTACCGTTCGGACATTGCTCAGTCAGCTCGGAGAGAATCCTGATCGAAATGGATTGCAGGAGACGCCCAGACGGATGGCCAAGGCCTTAATCTATTTAACCCAAGGGCATCATCAAGATATCGACACCTTGCTCAACGATGCACTCTTTCCCATTCAATATGACGAAATGGTGATCGTCAAAGACATCGATTTTTATAGCTTGTGTGAACATCATTTATTACCGTTTTTTGGGAAGTGTCACGTGGGCTATATCCCCCGGAAGCATGTTGTGGGATTGAGCAAAGTGCCCCGTATCGTCGACATGTTCAGCCGCCGCTTACAGGTGCAAGAACGATTAACTGTACAGATCGCCCATACCATTCAGGAAAAACTCAATCCACATGGGGTAGGGGTAGTCATGGAAGCACGACATCTGTGTATGAGTATGCGGGGAGTCGAAAAGCAAAACACTATTGCGGTCACGAGTGAAATGTTGGGTGTGTTTCGGAAACAACAACAAACTCGTGATGAATTTCTCAAACTGATTCGTCAGCGTGGAGTTGACGCTGACTAGGGCACCCGCGTCCTCATTCAAATAGAAACCATTCGCTTCTTGACCTTTTTCAAAAAATCAGCTTTAATCCCCTTCATATTTATTCTTTCCCCACGGATGGGCCAGGGGCGCAGGATGCGCTGGTCTCATAACTCCTTCAAAATTTCGTCAAGAATCATCAAGTACATGGTGGGTGGAGCAAGGTACCCACCTACGAGTCCCGAATTTCTCCTCTTTTCCAGTCCCCCTATTTTTTGAGGTCCGGTATATTTGAAAACCTCGTGTTCATTCCCCGCCCGTTAAGATTCTAGATTGTCCAGGAAAGTCTGCAAAGCTTGATTGAAGGCGGCTGGCTGTTCGTAATTCGAAAGATGCCCGGCGGCAGGGATTGTGACCAACGTGGAATTCGGAATTCGGTTTGTAAGGTATTGGGATTCTGCAACTGGGGCGGCTTGGTCCTCTTCGCCGACGATAACCAAGGTTGGACAGGAAATTGTTCTCAGAAGATCTGTTGAATCTGGTCGTGCAGCCATGGCCATGAGATCTACGATAATACCGGCCGTTGGAGTGTGAAGAATCATCTGCCGAACCTGCTCCACAATTTTAGGGTGGTGTTTCATTGTCGATGGGGTCAGAAGTTTCGGAAGCATCAAATCGGCAATGGCCGACGCCCCTTCGTTAAAAGCCATCTGAGCCATCGAACGTCGTCCGGCCTTTCCTTCTTCACTATCCGATTGGGCGCGGGTATCTGCTAGGACCATGGCTTTCACTCGGTTAGCATAATTTCGATAGATCGAAAAGAGCACATACCCACCCATCGATAGGCCGATAAATATCGCTTGAGAAATCCCAAGATCATCCAGCAGGTCAATGACATCGGCCGCATAGTTGTCCAACGTATCATTCCATAACACGGTGTCAGATTCTCCATGGCCTCGAAGGTCGATTGTAATCACACGATAGAAGTCTTCCAGGGCATCGACTTGAGGTTGCCACATGGCCTTGGATAATGGAAACGCATGGATAAACACTAAAGGTGTACCTCGTCCCTGGTCGGTATACCCGACGGTGACTCCTTTGATTACCGTCTTCATCATTCCCTCCTTCTTTGCCTATTGCATCGGCATCTTGTATTGCTGTGCGGTTGACGCAAAAAAGAATCTCCTGGTTTCATTTGCGGGTGTATGGCTGGTGGTTATAGCATACTGAGGTGAGTGAGGTATGAGAGAAAGCGATTGGTAGAAGTTCATATGGAATTTTTTGAGTCACAATCCCAAGAAGACCTCTTCCCTGTTCAGGAACCTTCTGATACTCGCCATGTTCCGTTGGCTGATCGTATGAGACCGCAGGAGTTTTCGGACTTTGTAGGTCAGGAAGACGTGCTGGCAGAGAGACAACCGTTACGGATAGCCATTGAACAGGATCGTGTGCCTTCGCTTATTCTGTGGGGACCAC
Source organism: Nitrospirota bacterium (assembly GCA_003233615.1). GTDB lineage: Bacteria > Nitrospirota > Nitrospiria > Nitrospirales > UBA8639 > Nitrospira_E. The sequence continues at coordinate 2,991 of QIMB01000388.1, read as the reverse complement.
CGGGAACCGGAAAGACGACATTAGCCCATTTAATTGCTAAGAAGACCCAAGCGATCTACGTGCCATTCTCAGCTGTGCTAAGCGGAGTGCCAGAGTTGCGTGGACTACTCAAGGCTGCTCAACAACGGCAACGGGTATCTGGACAACGTACGCTACTCTTCGTGGATGAAATTCATCGGTTCAATAAAGCACAACAGGATGCCTTTTTGCCCTATGTCGAACGGGGAGATATTACGCTCATTGGTGCCACCACACAAAATCCTTCCTTTGAAGTCATTGCTCCGTTGTTGTCGCGCTCCATGGTGGTCGTGCTCAAATCTCTGAATGATATAGCACTGGAGCACATCCTCGATTGCGCACTTGTGGATACGAAACAGGGACTTGGCGCATTACAAATCACCCTCACTGCAGCGGCCAAGAATCTCCTTATCGGGTATGGAAATGGTGATGCACGGTCTATGTTAACGGGGCTGGAATTTGTCGCCAGTCAATATTCAGCAACCGGGAAGCCAATCATCATCGACAGGCCTCATGTAGAACAGGCCCTCAAGCAAAAGACTTTACGCTACGATCGGGATGGGGAAGAGCATTACAATCTGATTTCGGCCTTTATCAAAAGCATGCGGGACTCTGATCCGGATGGGGCTCTGTATTGGATGGCTCGAATGCTGGAAGGTGGAGAAGACCCCAAGTTCATAGCCAGACGGATGATGATTTTTGCGTCTGAAGACATTGGCAACGCAGATTCGCAAGGACTGCTGATTGCCTCGGCGGTCTTCCATGCAGTGGAGGTCATAGGGTTGCCTGAAGCACAGATCAACATGGCACATGGAGTGACGTATTTGGCCACTGCTCCCAAAAGCAATGCCTCCTATGCGGCTCTCTTAGCGGCGAAAAAAGATGCCAAAGAACAAGGCAATCTCCCCGTTCCGCTACATCTACGTAATGCCGTGACGTCTCTGATGAAGGATCTCGACTATGGGAGAAACTACCGTTATGCCCATGATGATCCCAAGGGTGCCAAGGACCAAACTCATCTTCCCAAAGAACTAAAGGACCGCCAGTACTACAAGCCGTAGGGTTATTTCCCTGCTTTGTTTCCTTCAATTGTGAGTCTAGAAGTGTCAGGGACCTTTTATATTCTTCGTAGTAAGGTCGCCAGGGCATTAGCAAGAAAACCGATGAGAGATGCCTTCATAATTGCTTGAACAATTGCTTAATAGTTTTCATTGGCATGAAAAGTTTGGACTGATCAGAAAGCGGAATAAACCCATACTGCTTATAAAACTCGCTCACGTTTCGGTTGAGTGCATCGACCACCACCGCAATTGATCCAATTTGTTCTGATAAGATGTAACTTCTACGCAAGGCGTCCAATAATAAGATTTCCCCAATTCCCTGTTTCTGATTGCGGCGATCCACCGCTAAGCGGCCTAATAAGGTAGCTGGTTGATGCGGATGTTTAGGTAACTTCCTTAACAGTTTCTCGGGTAGGTCGATAGAAGAGATGTTTGTTGAAGAAAGCGAATAATAGCCTTTCACCGTAAGATCATCATCGGGAAGGACAAAGATGGCGGCAACCCGTCGTTTTTGGTCTTGCGTGGCATAGTGCTTGAGATAGACATCTAACACATCTTCTCCGCAAGAGAATTCTTTGCGGAGATGTTGAATGCCAAGTGGCTCCGTGACCAGTGCGGGCATCAGCGAGTGTCGAACAGTTTTTTGAAACGTGCCCCTGCCTGCTTGAGTTTTTTATTCGGTGCCGGGGGGTGAAGCAGCGCCTCAACAACCGTCTGCCGATCCTGCTTCGAGAGGCGTAAGACTTCACTTTCACGGATCAGCATTTCTGCTTTTTCCTGAGCGCTGGTTATCACGAACTCTGTTAATGTCCGATGGCCTTTCAAAGCAGCTGCCCGCTGAAACAATGATTTCTGGACTGTGGTAATCCGGGCCTCGAACCGAGCGGATTTGGGAGCTTCTATCTCAGATTTCATATACGCACTCCTTTATATACTTCTTAATGACAATTGTACGTCATAATGCCGTACAAGTCAATCAAGCCTAGTTTGAAGATCATGAGAGGATGTGAGTACGTTCAGCAACAGTGGACAGATCTAATTTTATCCGTCTTTCAATTGATGGATGGAAGGCTCGCACCATTCTTGAAGATCTCTGTGCTGGTATGTCGTGGTCAATGATGAGCAGTCCGTGTTGAGCGCGATTGATCCGAAAGTCAAATATCAACTGTCCTTTTGGGATTCCCTCATTCTTGAAGCCGCACGTCGAAGTGGAGCGATGACCGTGTACTCCGAAGATCTCTCGAATGGGAACATGTAGGGGGCTGACGATTGTCAATCCCTTTGAGGCTTAAGCCTCAGCGACTTCTCCTAAAATCAATCTGTTGCCTTAATTGCAAAATATCGAAAAAGCTTGTCGTGTGGAAGTGATGCATTTCTTAGAGCTGTGAAGAAAGCGGGGCGAGCGCTTAAATACCGATCGCAAGGTCGGTCTAAGACTTATAGAAAGGGAAGCGGACCCTTTCCATAGCGAGAATGTAAAGTCTAGCAATGACCCCAAACCGAAGGTCGGAAGTATTATCGACCCGAACAGGGCTTCTCAGTTGATGACGGGGATGATCGCAGTGCCTCTGGGTAATCGAATTTCAGGTTTGATAGGCATCTCTTTCTTGAACGCAATGCCGGGGTGTTTTTAGGATTTTCTCTTTTTGTAGGCTGGCCTGAGGTCTTTGAACATTGGATAGTGTTTGGTGTTGAGGGTCTTAAGCTCGAGGTTGTGTGCTGCGGCAGTAGCCGCGATCAAGGCATCCGGAACCACAACTGAATGAGATCGGCCGAATTGCCGAACCCAATCTCCTCCCATCTCAGCAATGGTTCGAGTCACATCGTAGAGGGGAATGACAGAGAGGAACTGTTCGAAGGCCTGCTCCTCTTCTTTTCCTTTGATGCCGGCTCGTATTTCGGCAATCGTGAT
>QIMB01000460.1 GCA_003233615.1 Nitrospirota bacterium | reverse complement strand
CCAGACTTTTCAAGAAGACGCCGGCCTTTCCGGAGTCAAGCGCATCTTGCGCAAGGGGTGTGCCCTGAGCTAACGACGGAGCCAGGCCTGCTGCATAGATCAATAAAGCCGCATTGGAAATGACCCATGTGCGCTGATCGCCTCGTACGCGATTGGCGAGCAGTTGCGTGATCACGTGTGCTTCAAATGCCGGACTTTTTGATGGTGTGGTTGCTTCAAGATGTCCTAATTTGGAGCTCATCGCTTGAAAGGGGCCAGCTCGAAAACCTGCATCTTCCGGTCGGAACGTCAACGGAGAAATATGCCCACTCCGTAGCTCCTGGGCTGCCGAGGGGGCTGACAACGAGAGTTCCGGAAATCCTTCCACCCCTTGAATGATCAGCGCACGTGGGGTTCCCAGCATATCTAAGGCTTCCACCATTTTATTGAGATAGGGGGGATGAGCAATCCCGATGACCTGGGATGGAAGCCGAGCGGGGTTGAGCAGTCTGGCAACTTGATGCGACAGATTTTGCAAGCCAAACTCCCGGCGCAGATCTAAGAGTTTGGTTAACGGGGCGTGGTATCCTGCCAGATCCATATATGTCCATGAATGTTGAGATCCTTGTGTGATCGCCTCAAGACTTGATTGAGCTATGGGAAGCTTGAGGTGATGTAGGACTTGTGGAAGGTCATAGTCGATGCTTGGGTTGTCGACTCCATGCAGGAACATCCCTGCGCCGGCCGCGCTTGCAACAAGCGAGGCCGCAATGACGATATGAAGCGTATTGTGTTTCTCCCCATAGAGTGGGAGATCGACCATGTGCGTGGAATGAGGAAGCTGTATCGGTGACGCATATTTTCGGGCAGCTGCGGTAAAGGCGGCCAATTCTCCGACAGACTCGGTTTTAATCCGCATGGCCATAAGGAATGCGCCAATTTGACCTGCGGTAGCTTGGCCCTCAATAATCGCATTCAGCGCGAATTTTGATTCTTCCCACGTTAAGTCCTTGGCGCCTTTCAGCCCCTTGCCAATTTTGGCAATGAGGTGGTCCATCGAAGGTGGTATCAAAATGTTAACACCCGGTCAGCTGGTATCACGGCTTCCTTCCAAAAGGTTTCGGCCGTTTGTACTTCATCCAATTCGGGAATCAGATCTTCTGGCCTCAGGTCAAAATAACGGAGAGAATCTTTGCAAACAGAAAGTTTGATGTTCCCGCTCTCTTTCGCTTTCTGGAGTAATCGTGAAAGATCCGCTTTTTCTTCCTGTCGGAGGAGGTCACGAACAGCAGCCTCACGTCCACGATAGTCAGGGGACATCGTCATTTCTTTAATTTTGGTTTTACTCATACGACCTGCCGCTTCATCTCGAAAAAACCCACTCACCTCCATTCCACTGGCCGCAGCCAGGGCCATCCATTCGCATGCCTGAAGAAGGTTGTTGAACCCCCCGCGAGTAATAATAATCACAACTTTTTTCACTGCTATCCTCCAACTCTCATTGTGTCTATGTGGGGAACATTAAAAAGTGAGAAGTACAAAGGGAGAAGCAAAAGAAATCACAACAGCACGCCTCTTCTTCTCTATCGTACTCTGGACTCCTTACTTTTCACTTCTACCTTCTCACGTCTTACTTTTGATGAAGTCCACATTCGGTCTTTGTCGAACTGTTCCATCGTCCAGACCTGGGATCGTCACCGGGCATCACGGGGGCCGTGCAATGCGTACATCCGATGCTGGGATAATGCTGGTCGTGCAAGGTGTTATAGGGCACGTTCTGGGTTCGAATGTATTCCCAGGTCTGCTCATCTGACCAGGTAGCCAGCGGGTTGAATTTGACCAGTCCAAATTTAGCATCCCACTCGACAATACCCGCATGAGCTCGAGTGGGAGATTGCTCACGCCTAATTCCTGTGATCCATGCAGTATAGTCCTTGAGAACACGGGTTAAGGGATCGATCTTCCGGAGTTGGCAACATTGATCAGAATTTCGCAACCACAAGGCTTCTCCATGATGTGTGACTTGTTCCGTTGGTGTCAGCACCGATTTCATCTGGATGATCTGTTCGTCTTGTAACTGATAATGCTGGATGATTCGATCTCGAACGGCATAGGTCTCTGCAAATAAAAAATCAGTGTCCAGGTAAAAAAGCACGCTACGTGGATTGATGCGGAGCATCATGTCGAGAAGGACGACATCTTCGGCTCCGAAGCTACAGGCCAAAATGATGTCAGGGCTATATTGCTCTAATGCGGTTTCAAGAATTTTGTGTGGATCCTGCCCCTCCAAGGATTGGTTCAAGGCAGCCAGTTCATCTGGCGAGGGTTGTGTATTGATTGTTGTCGACATGCAAGCTCCGTTTTACGCTTCAACCTTTTCAACGAGTACCTTGAAGTGTTGTTCATCAGAATCCATGGGCTCCTGCTTGAGCACCTTATGCCCATCATTTCGGAGGCTGGCCGGGACGTTGCGAATCGGATCACCAGCATCAAGCCAGACTTCAAGTTGTTCACCCTCGTCCATCATTTCTAATTTCAATTTTGTTTTGACATAGTTCATAGGACAGGTGACCCCACGCAAATCATAGACCTCAGTATCCCCAGCTGTGGAAGACGGTGATTCAGATTGAGATGGTGTGACCGTTGATGGCGTTTCTCCGTCTGATCCTACTTCTGTTGGAACAAGCTTGAGGTCTTGCCCAATTTGTTCCGTGACTGTTCGGCACAGGTCGACGAATCCTTTTGCAAAAGTCATTTTTCCTTGAGTAAAGTCTGCAGAAGCATTCTTGGTTCCCATATCGCCGAATTTTTCAGCCACATGATGGTATTCAACTGGCAACAGTCCTTTGGCCTGAATCATCGTGTCGAATTCTAACAAGGTATCGGCGTCGGTATTTGGATCAATGCCTTCCGTGACGAGGATAGCTTTCGCCCCGGCCACGACTGCGCGGTAGGCTTTATTAATGGCCATGGCATATTGATGCTTCCCCACGAGAATTCGTGCCTGATAGAGTTCTTGCTCGGCTTCAAGAATGCGATTGTCGATCATCTCTAATGCGCCCCCGGCACATTCGCCTGGGCCTAAGTCCTCGACTGAAAACTCCTCATCTCCTTCCCAATCGAAATAAAATTTCTTGTCATCTTTATACGACGGGAGGATCGTATATGGAATGAGTTCCTCTTTGAGTGCAGCCTTGCCAGTCTTGGTGATAAAGGCCGGAAGTGATTCTCCGTCTGTTCGCGATCGTCGATACAGATCTAATACATGCTGGACGGCAGCAGGTACATTGATCGCAGGGACTTTCACAATCAATTGGGCAATCTTGGGCGTGCCGGTGACTTGTCCTCCCAAATGCAATTCATACACAGGAGCCACATGATCGCCAACACGTTTGCCGACACCATGCAAGCCAATCGTTGCAATATGATGTTGCGCACAAGAATTATGGCATCCGCTAATTTTGACATCGACGCCCTTGAGGTCATCCGCCGTTTTTCCAGCGGGAAACACTTCGGCTAAGGCCCGAGCAAGTCCCTTCGAGGACGTGATGCCCAACCCGCAGGTATCCGTCCCGGGGCAGGCTACAATGTCCTCAACCCCTTCAGCTCCAGGGTCACCTAATCCATGCGTCATCAGTTCTTCATACAAATGAGGAAGCTGGCTATCCGGAATCCATCGAATCATCATGTTTTGGTTAATGGTGGTGCGAATATTTCCATTGGAATAGCGTTCGGCCAGATCAGCCAACGCGAACATTTGTTCTGTTGTGAGGTCACCGGAACGGAGCCGCACGGCAGCGGCTTTAAAACCAGATTGTCGTTGTGACACGACATTGGTTGTCGTCCAGGTGTTCAACGCATCAGGAGAGGAGCTTGTCGCTCCATTTTGGGACGAGCCGTTTGATGAACGACTTCCGTTTCCTTGAGCAGAGGTGCCATTGCCATTTTTCGTGGGCATGATCAAAGGCGGATCGTCAGGATATACGCCAGGAATCAATCCAAGTTTTGTCGCACCCGATTGCATCATGCTGTCATAGGCTTCTTTCCAGCGTTTTGCAAATTCTTCAAAGCCTAATTTGTCGAGAACAAACTTCATTCGGGCCTTACTACGATTTTTGCGATTGCCCAAATTGTCAAACACTTTCAATATGGCTTCGATTGATGGAATAAGTTCTTCCATCGGGACAAATTCCCGTAACGTTTTTGCTAAACGCGGAGTAGATCCTAAGCCACCACCGACAACCATCTTAAAGCCGGGCTCTCCTTCAGCATTGCGAGTGGCCAAAAGTCCGACGTCGTGAATTGGTGTCAATGCACAGTCTTGCTTGCAACCAGACAAGGCAATTTTAAATTTGCGTGGGAGACTTTGATTGAGAGGGTTTCGTAATAAATGGTCTGCTACCGCCTTGGAATAGGGTGTGACGTCGAAGACTTCTCCCGGGCAGACCCCGGCTAGCGCACAGGCTGTGACGTTTCGAACGGTATTGGCACAGGCTTCCCGTGTGGTGAGCCCAACTTCTGCCAATTTCCGCATGATGGTGCCCACCTGGGTCAGCGGTACGAAGTGCAATTGAAAGTCCTGTCGAGTCGTCACGTGACCAACGCCAGTGGCATACGTGTCTGTGATCTCAGCGATTCGTCGTAGTTGATTGGCGGTCATTCCACCAAACGGAATTCTGATGCGGATCATTTGGACATCTGGCTGGCGCTGTCCATAAATGCCGTATTGCAGGCGGAAGGGTTTGAACATATCAATCGGGGTGTCTCCGGATTGGACCCGAGCGACTTCATCTTCAAATGTTTCGATTTCTTCGATAATATCCTGAGGTATTGTGATCGTCTGGACCGGAGGCCTGGTCGTAGTCGGTGAGGTGCTCATCGTCTTTCTCCAAATGGCGGATAAAAGTCAGAAATTCCTAATTTTGTGCGTCTCATCACTTATGGTATTCGGTGACATCGTGAACTGTACTGTTGATCGCGGAACTAAATATGATACATCAAGCTGCGCTGGTATTCGAGCTTTTGGGACTGTTCGACCAAGGATTGGAGTGAGATGACTCGAAGAACGGCTTGCTCGGCCTCCTGGACTTGTGCCCAAATTGTTGAAAGTATTGTGTTGGAAACCAGTCGATTTTCAGAATGTTCCGTTGTTCCGTGTACCGTCGAGGATGAGACATCGGTCCCATTCATCGAATTGACCAGTTCTGCCAAGGTGATGTGACGGGGGTCCTGCGACAAGATATAGCCGCCTTGAGCCCCTCGAAGGCTTCGCACAATCCCTGCCTGCTTCAAACCCTGAAGAATTTGTTCAACAAATCGAGAAGGAATGCCTTGCCGCGAGGCTATAGTCTTGGCCTGCAGGGGCGTAGACCGATCATGGCGGGCTAATTCAATGGTGGCCATTATTCCGTACGTCACTTTAATAGGGAAGCGGTTCATAATTTAATTCATACTAAATCGATAGGAATAATGTATTTATACTATATCGACAAAAAATGTCAAGACTTGTCAAGGCAATTTAAGAGAAATCCTAGTGGCTAGTTGATAAGTGCCAGGACATCGTGGACTTCCAAAAGTGCCACGACATCGTAGACCGGTTATCCGGAATCAGTGGATCGCTACTGATTCCGGATGGTG
>QIMB01000158.1 GCA_003233615.1 Nitrospirota bacterium | reverse complement strand
CATCGTGTAAAACCGATCAACGGAAAGACTGGTGTGTCCATCAAAAGACACGGCGCTTCGCCGTTGGTGGATGATCCGGCCGGCTAGGGGATCGTTCTCACTTTCTTCAGGAGAATTTTGAGGGGTAGAAACAGATGAGAACGATATGATTTCAGATTCGTGTGTCGATTTCCATGAAGCCTCTGTGACTTCATCAATGATTTCCCAATGAACAGGTTCATCCTTGCTGAGTCGGTTCGCCGTTCCTTGCCATGTTCCCGATAACAAGATCTGATCCGATGGATTCTCAAACGCCACATCCATGTTTGGAGGTGGTGAAATGTTCTTCGGCCACAACGCAGCTAACAGCTCAGGATATTCTCGTTCGGATGGGTGGAAGTCTTGCTCTCGGTGTAGTCCGAGGAGTCGTTCAATCGTCACGTCTGATGTGCCAGCAAGAATGACCATATTCCACCCTAACGTTGCCGCGGCGATACGCATCGTTCCCAGGGCATGGCCGATGTCATGCTGACAATAGCGAAAGGCGCGCTCCCCATATTTCCATGCTTCCCGCCAATGGATAGATGTCAGGCCTACGAGAAATCCTTCCGTCGGTAGGTGTTGTAGAATGAATTGAGCGGTTTCAGAAGAGACGTGCCAGCGGTGTTCTAGTCCATGTTCTTTTGAGGCGTAATGATAGAGGCCCGGTTCGAGTGAGAGTTGAGGGAGATCGCCGATGAACAGGTAGCCTTCGGTGGGATGAAGATTTCCACTAGAAGGATTGCTTCGCAGCGCCCATTGAGTGCCGTTGTATTCCTTCCAGGCTGTTAATGATAAGGCATATTCAAAGAATCGAGATATCGTATTGAGTGTCACTGGTTGGGAAGGGATCGAAGACGCCTGAAATAGCGCTTTATACGAGGGTGAGAGCGGTTCTTCATCAAGAGTGAGCAGAGGCAAGGCAACAAGAGGCGCTCCGTGAAATCGACGAAAGGGATCCGGTTGATTCGCCCAATCCAAATAACCTAGCGATTTAGCGAAACGATTGAATTCATGCTTGGTTTGTTCGTGATACGCCTTCACTTGGTCGAGTGGAGGAAGAGGGGCCTCTTTGGCCATCTCAGGGTCCATGGTTGTTAGCTCTTCTCATAAGGCGTATAGCGTAAGGCGTTAGGGCAAATATACTCTTTCATTATTTTGCGCCGCATGATCTTCTACACATCCAAATTTTCGACTGATCCGGCATTGGCCATCAGAAATTCGTAGCGGGCTTCGGTGCGTTTGCCCATTAAGTCACGGAATGTGCGGTCGGTGTTGAGTTCGTCGAGGAGTTCGACTTTCAGCAGGCGGCGAGTCGTACGGCTTAATGTTGTTTCTTTGAGTTGTTGAGGGAACATTTCCCCAAGACCCTTAAAACGGCTAATAATGGGTTTGGCATTGGCGCGGGCTTCGGAGATAATGCGATCTTTTTCCTCATCGGTGCCAGCCCAACGAATATCTCTACCTAATTCAATGCGATACAGCGGTGGTTGGGCGATAAAGATATGACCTTGTCGAATGAGGTCAGGCATATGTCGAAAGAAAAAGGTGAGGAGCAACGTACTGATGTGATGTCCATCAATATCGGCATCCATCAATAGAATAATTTTATGATAGCGAAGTTTTTTTATCTCAAAATCTTTTCCGATATTGGTGCCCAGTACTTTCACTAAGTCAGCTAATTCTTTGTTCTCGATAACCTTAGAGAGTGTGAGTTCTTCGGTGTTCAACACTTTGCCGCGTATTGGGAGAATGGCTTGCGTTTTGAGATCTCGTCCCTGCTTGGCTGTTCCACCTGCCGAGTCGCCTTCCACAATGAACAGCTCGCTGATTGAAGGGTCTGTGCTCTGACAATCAGCCAGTTTGCCTGGAAGGTTGAGACGATGGCTTATGGCCGATTTGCGCATGACGGCTTTTGAGGCTTCGCGTGATGCCTCACGCGCACGGGCAGCCAACACCATCCGACCTACCAGGGTTTCAGCAATGGTGTTATTCTCATGTAAGTAGGTTTCTAAAGCCGGTCGTATGATGGTGTCGACTTGTGCTTGGACTTCTGGATTGTTCAACCGCTCTTTTGTCTGCCCTTGAAATTGCGGGTGGAGGACCAGAATACTGAGGACAACTGCCATCCCCTCACGAATGTCTTCAGCTTGCAACGACAGGCCTTTTGGCGTCAGATTGTGCGTTTCAATGTAATTGCGCACGGCTTTCACAAGGCCACCGCGCAATCCCATTTCATGAGTGCCGCCATTTGGGGTGGGCACTCCATTCACATAACTTTTGACAAATTCAGCGGGCTCATCGGTCCATTGAAGTGCCACTTCCAAGCCCAGATTCTGAATGCCTCCGTTCGAACCCGTAGATCCAGGAGACAGTTGGCGATCAAGGTAAAAGACAAAATCGACTGTCGGCTTTTTCCCTCTGTCTCCCACCAGTTTGTGCAAATACTCCTGAAGCCCATGCTCGTGATGGAAATAATGTGTCTGACCTGTTGTCCCATCTTTAAACGTGAGCTTCAAGCCTTTATGGAGGTACGCTTTAGCATCCAAGCTGTCCTGCAATAATGCGGGATCGAACTGAATCGTTTTCCCGAAAATTTTGGGGTCTGGACGAAAATATACGGATGTTCCTGTTCCTCGCGCACGACCTTTTGCTTTCACGGGGCCCTGTGGAATTCCGGCTTGATAGAGTTGCTCCCATTCCTTCCCGTCCCGCTTCACTTGTACTTCCAAATGTCGGGAGAGGGCATTCACGACCGAGGCTCCAACGCCATGGAGCCCTCCAGAATGCACATAACTTCCGGTTTCAAATTTCCCCCCGGCATGCAACGTGGTCATGATAATTTCCAACGCAGATTTTTTATGCTTGGGGTGTTTGTCCACGGGGATGCCTCGACCATTATCTGTAATACGAAGGCCCTCGCGCGACTTGTCCAATTCCACAATAATCTGAGAAGCATACCCATTCATGGCTTCATCAATGGCATTATCGAGGATTTCCCAGACCAAATGATGCAGCCCGGTTTTATCCGTTCCACCGATATACATGGCTGGACGCCGACGGACCGGATCGATGCCTTCTAAGACAACAATATCACTCGCTTCGTACGATTTAGCCATTACAAATTCCTTAAAGGATGTTTTTAATTACTTGCGTTTGATTCGAAAGAACAGCAGATTTTTTTTGTTGCCTAGGTCAAGCAAATGATCATTTTTTGAAGCAAGAATGGGGAATAGTAAGTTGTATCATTTCGGTAATAGGATATAGGTTCAATAGGACAAGCCAGTAAATCTTGTGAAAATCTTAAAAGAAATGTATCCCCAATCTCGCCAATCGGCGGAAATTCATATCCACAGAAGTGTAAGCCCTGGTCTAAGTTATGTGAATCAGTAACAGTTTTGTTAGGACTTATTGGATTTCCCGTCTTTTCGCTCTGAATTGAAACCATTGTTGTTAAACAGGAACTAATCTTGAAGTTTTTCCTAAAGGAAATTCCTAAGTAAAATGGTGCTTGGATATTTGGTTTATATTCATTATTTGAAGTCCATGGTAGTGGAATCCAAAGAAAAGCTTGAGCCACTTTTTTCGCTTGCGCAAGTACTGCACCAGTTGAAAGCCAATCTTCTGAACAATGATATTCTCGACTTGATACCCCCCCCCACCTGGGTTTGACCCAATTGCCTTCTTCTTTTGGGAGCATCTGAACGATTTCCTGGTATGTTCCAAATCCGCAACTTGTTAATGTACATAAAAAAATTAAAAGAAGGAGTTTATTGAAACAACTCATGCGATCTATTTCGGTTTGAGACGGTGAAGAGACTAATGTAGAAATTGGTCCTTTAATGAGTGGCCTCATTTTGAATGACCGGGATGATCAAATCGCCCGGTTCCATCCCACTGAGCCGTCCACGTTTGAAGAGCGCATGTCCTTTTCCCCCTCGACCAACCACTTGATACTTGCGAAGAGTGACGGAAAGGGTTCCTCCGCCTTCTTTGATGAGAGCCAAGCGATCATCTTTCGCACTCAAAAGTGTAAAGGCTACCAACGTATCTTTTAGGTCTAATTTCATCACAATCACTCCGCGCCCAGGACCGGCTAATTGGGCCACGTCTTCGGCTTTGCACAGAAGCGCTCTCCCTTTGTGTGATGCGACTGCGACAACAGTCTGTTTGAGTGGGCCGGTGATGCTTGCAACACCAAGAACGTCTTCACCTTCTTTCAGCTTGCAAAATTTGCGGCCCAGTCGCGTCGAGGCTTCTTGAAATACACTCAGTTCAAAACGAACCCCCATTCCACTGGTCGTGATGGCGACGGCTTCCTGTGCTGCCGCCATCTGCGGTTGCCCTTTTTTATCGAAGAGCGCAAGCTGGCCTCCGTTTTTAGAGGAAGAGGACGTTGGCTTGCCCACACGCGGTCGCATGCGAGGATCAAAGCTCCATGCGCCAATGATGCGTTCGCCGTCTTTAAATTTAAAGAGTTTTTGCACGGGGTCACCATAGCCGCTTCGAGCGGGAGGAATATCTCCGATTCGTATCGTATACGCACTCCCGAAATTTGAAAAGAAGACGATCGCATCGAGCGTGCTTCCTCCGAGAATGGCCATGACGCTATCGCCCTCTCTCACACGAGCTTTCGAGATGTCTTTCATGACTCCAACTCTTCGGATCCAGCCATCAGTTGAGATGGTAATCACCGCATCTTCTTTGACACGGAACGCATCTGGATCAAATTCGACTTCTTCTGTTTGGCGTCGTCCAATTTTTGTTCGACGTTTGTCGGCAAAGGTTTTGGCAACTTCTCCTAACTCCTGCTTCACGACGCCCCATAATCTCTTCTTGGAAGCCAAGAGGGCTTGAAGGTCCTTGGCTTGACGCTGCTTGTCCTTGAGTTCATCCACCATTTTCTTGATTTCAGTGCGAGATAATTTGTAAATGGGTGTTTCGAGAATAGCCTCCGTTTGAATTGGTTCCAGCGCAAATCGCTGTTGTAATTTGCTGGCAGAATCTGCTTTGCCGTCGCTTTGTCTGATAAGGGTTAACACCAGATCAAGGGCGTCAAAAATGCGCTTGAAGCCGTTCAGGATGTGAATGCGGCGTTCCAATACTTGCAAGTCATATGTAAAACGGCGTGTGACCGTTGTAAATCGAAAATCGATAAATTGTTCCAACATCTGCTTGAGGTTCAGGCAGTCAGGTCGGGACACGGGTGATCCGGGCACAGGGATCAGGCAGGTCATGTTGACAGAAAAATTATTTTGAAGCGGTGTGTGCTTGAAGAGATAGGCCATGGCTAAATGAGGGTCAGCATCTTTTTGGCATTCCACGGCAATACGTACCTCTGTGGTGGACTCGTCACGCACATCGATTAAGAGTGGAATTTTTTTGGCGAGAATGAGTTCGCCAATACGTTCCACAATAGTGGCCTTATCCACGGCAAAGGGAATGGAGGTGATACGTATCTCGGATTTCCCTGGGCTCACCGTATCGACACTATATTCTCCGCGTAGCCGTATAGATCCCTGGCCTGTCTCGTAGATTTCCATTTCCCGAATTTCACTGCGAGTATTGAGGATCTCGCCTCCTGTCGGGAAATCAGGGCCTTTTAGCGATTTCATGAGATCGGCAATCGAGACCCCTCTATTGCCGATGAGCGCAATGGCTGCGTCAATGACTTCGCCGAGGTTATGTGGAGGCATGTTGGTGGCCATACCCACCGCAATGCCGGTTGAGCCATTGACCAGTAGATTAGGAAAACGCGAGGGAAGCACCAGGGGTTCTTCTGCTTTGCCGTCATAATTGGGTTGAAAGTCGACCGTGTTTTTGTTGAGTTCGTTCAACA
>QIMB01000167.1 GCA_003233615.1 Nitrospirota bacterium | reverse complement strand
CGATAGGGAAGATGGCCATGCCTGCAAGTAAGGCGACGCCCGTATCTGCGAGCGCAATCATGACGGAGGTGCTGGCTATGGAGGTGTCTTTTGGTACATATGAACCGTAGATCATGATGGTGCCCATGCCCAGGCTGAGGCTAAAAAAGGCTTGCCCCATGGCGGCGAGCATGCTGGCTCCTGTGAGTTTGCTCCAGTCCGGGGTGAAAAGAAACGCTAGGCCTTTCCCAAAATATCCGGTGGTCATGCTGTAGCCGACCATGAGGATGAGCAAGAAAAACAGCATGGGCATGAGAAATTGGATGGCTTTTTCCAATCCGCCTTGCACCCCGCGTGCGACGATCACCATGGTAATTACCATGAACACAGTGTGCCAGAAAAAGAGATTGGTAGCATTTCCCACAAAGGTGTTAAACGTGCTAGCGGTGAAGTCTCCGGTGGCGCCGCTGAATGTTCCTGTTATGGATTTCAAGATGTAGGCCAGTGTCCATCCACCGATGACACTGTAATAGGATAAAATCAGCATGCCAGCGATGGTGCCCATCCACCCGATAATCTGCCACCACTGTTGCGCGTTGTTCTCGGTAGCCAGGATTTGCATGGACCGAATAGGGGTGGAACGCCCTCGACGGCCCAAAAGAATTTCGGCCATCATGAGGGGAATGCCTAAGGCTGCCACGCAAATGATATAAATCAAGACAAAGGCGCTGCCCCCGTTTTGGCCGGTGAGATAGGGAAATTTCCAGATATTACCCAGGCCGACTGCCGCGCCGGTGGCAGCGAGGATAAAGGTCCAGCGGGAGGACCATTGGCCATGCATGGATTGACGATCAGGACTGTTCATGGGTAGGGGAATAAATCCGTTGGAATCGGGAGAGTGTAGTCAAGGCGCCATCTGGTTTCAAGGGTTTCTGCAAATGCCATTGGCTGAGGAGAAATTGAACTTGAGATGTACGCCTCCCTGTGACTATAGTGCATGCCTTCGCTAAGTCACGATAATCTATTAGAATAGGGTTGTTTATGAGTGATGAACGACGAGATCGTAAAGTGATTGCCTTGGCGCCGATGCCACCGGAGAAGTTGGCGTATGCGTTGGCGCGGTATAGTCGGTCGCCGGATTCGATTGAAAACAGTTTGAAATGGGTGCATGCGCATTCCTCAGAAAAGTTTTGGGAGCAATTTTATTTTGCCTATGGGCATGGGTCGATTGCCGATTTGGGACACGTCACCATTTGCTTTGAAAATATTTCTGAACTTGCCGCGATTCGCTTGGAAGATGAACCGCTGTGGGATGGCCAAGCCAAATCCAGCCGATATCAAAATTTTGCGGCAGCTGGTTGTTATGTGCCAGGCGACATTGCCAATACTGAAATAGAAGCGGACTATCGTGGCATATTAGGGAGTCTGTACAACATCTATCGATTACTGAAAGACCCCATCCGGACATATTTGACTGAACGCACTCCTCGTCCGGACAGCATGAAGCCAGCAGATTACGATCGAACAATTGGCGCGCGAACCTACGATGTGATTCGCTATCTACTGCCATTGGCGGCCAATACAAATGTTGGACAAGTGGTGAGTATCCGTACATTGGAAAAGCAAATGACGCGATTCCTCTCGTCACAACTGCCGGAATTATTGGGAATTGGTGAGGACCTGAAAGATGCGTGTGCGCGTACTCCTTCGAGCACTTGGGCTGACTTGCAAGAGGAGCCGTCGAAGAACCTTGAAGCGATGGCGCCCACGTTGGCGCGCTATACGAATCCCAATGACTATCAAAGCGCGGTGTATCGAGATGTGCTTCGGCACGTCAAAGGTTTGTTGAAGAAGTCGGGACTTGATGATCCAGAATCCTGGAAAAGTCATGATCAGTTAGTCGATCTGCTTGAGCCACATGCGCCGTTGGACGAAGTCGTGACGACTTTTGTGTATCGTGTGAGTCAGGCGCCCTATCGTCTTCTCTTGGAATGGGTGAAGGGTTGGTCTGAGAGCGACAAACAGGCTGTGATCAATGCGGCAATAAAAAGCCGCGGCCCGCATGATGATCTGGCGAAGGAATTTCGTTCAGGCTATGCTTTCATTTTTGATGTGCTGATGGATATTGGCGGATGGCGGGATATGCATCGGCATCGGCGGTGTCAGCAGGTGCAGCAAAATTTCACGACTGTGCATGGGTATGATGTTCCACCTCTCTTGGCGTCGGCTGGTGTCGAGAAAGAATATCGGCAAGCGATGGATGCGGTGCGGCAGGATATTGAGCGGTTGCGTACGAATCATCAGGAAGCGGCGTTATACGCCATTCCTTTTGGGTTTCGGGTACGGTGTCTGTTTAAAATGGATTTTGCCGAAGTGGAATATATTTCCAAATTGCGTTCAGGCGTGAAGGGACATTGGTCCTACCGCACGGTGGCCTGGGAGATGAAGCAGCAAATGCTCACACGCCATCCATATTTAGGGAGCCTGATTGAGGCGACATCACCAGATGTGGAAGATTCCTTAACTCGGTGAGTGACAAACAAGGAGATTGGAATTCAACATGCTATTCAGTGAGCGATCGATAATCCAATCGGCTATTGATGCCGGGCAATGGGATGTTGTGTATGACGAGGCCACACGTTGGTCGGAGGAAGACGAGTGTGGCCCTCTGCCATTTTTTGCTCTAAATGTCGTGTGTTTATTGCGTGGAGATTTTGCGCAAGCCTGGCGAGTCTATCCACAAGCTTTGGGCGAAGAAGCTGATGTCCAACGCGTGCGTGAGTGGGTTGGGTTTCTCAAGGAGGCATCCTCCGATTCACCACATTTGTCCTTATTGGAGGGCATTTTTCATACACAAACCGGTCTGGTCGTTGATGCCTTTTCTTGTTTCGAGCACGTGATTGCTCTCGAACCGGAGTCCCCCTATCCGCATTTTTTCCTTGCACAGATTCATCACCGCCAAGGTCGTATGGATCAAACAGTGAAAGCCTTCCGGGAAGCGATTAAGCGTGATCCTTCATATGTGGCCGCTCGGTTGAAGCTTGGTGTGGTCTATCAGGAACAGGGACAGTTGGAGATGGCTATTCCACAGTACCGAGAAGTGTTGAAGCTTCGTCCGGACGAAGCTGTTGGACACACCAATTTGGCCTGTGCGCTAGCTGAACAGGGGAAACTAGATCCTGCAATCCAAGAATATAAGAAGGCGTTAACGGTGAATCCCGATGATGCTGAAGTACATTTTGCTCTGGGCGGGCTTTATGAAAATAAAGGCCGTGTTGATTTGGCAAAACGCCAATATGAGGAGGCCCTTCGCTTGGACCCCAATTTTGGCGCAGCCGCGAACGCAATCGGCTGGTTTTTGTATGACAAAGGGCAAAACGATTTTGCCATGGATTATTTCAGTAAAGCGTTAATTGCCAATCCTGATGATGCTCAGGCGACATTCGGGGTCGGTCGTGTCTACGAAGAAAAACGTAAGCCAGAGTTGGCCGTGGAACATTATCAGAAGGCATTGTCCTTGGAAAAAGATCCGGCCCGCAAGATGAGAATCATCAATTTTATGGACAAAATATTCGGATAATAGGAATGTTGAAAAAAGCTGCCAGCGGTGTTTCCTGCGTTCGCCGGAGCGGTTTCGCGCAGGCAGGTTGCCCTTTTGTCGTGCTCACGTACTGAGAGTACGCTCCGCAGCCAAAAAAGCTGCGGTCTTTCCTTCGGCAAGAATCTCAGGAGATGACTGGACGAAGCCTTCGAAAAGACTCAGGACATGCTTTTTGAACCATTCCTTTGGCTCTTGATGTTGATTGGACCTCGGACGATTTGTGGGCTATGGACGTGACAATATTCAAGAGCCCCATAATGACTTGAGGGAAATGTTTATTCCTTGCGGAGGAGTTGCTGGATGGCGGACATTTGGGAGTGGAGGTCTCCGGCGTTTTTGACTTCTTGGTGAATTTGCTCTTGTAAGTAGGATGAGTAGCCGACTTTTTCTACAAACATGCAGAAAAATTCATCTGATGGGAGAGCAGTCTTGGTGCGAAGGTCCTCAAGGATATCATCACTGATTGGGATGAACGTACTGCCTATATGGAGAATCCCTTTGTAGTAATTCCCCTCACCGCGCAATTCAAGTCGAAGGCCGTGTTTGGGCTTCACAGTTTTGTCGACTGGTGCGTCAGAACTGCTTGAATTTTCAGGCACGTTTTCCATCGTTGAACACAATTGTAGGTCATTGAGAATTGGTCTGACAAGGACTTCCTGTGTTCTTGACTGGGTAGGGGCCCTGTGCTAGCGTAACGACCTTTTCGGCGTGGTGCGACCTGCTTTTCCTGCCTCCTGCGCTTACATTTTTTTGATGAATGGAGAATAAAATCGACTATGTCACGTGTGTATAACTTTAGTGCTGGGCCGGCCATGCTGCCTGAGGCCGTCTTACGGCAAGCACAAGATGAATTATTGGACTGGCATGGGGCTGGTGCCTCCATTATGGAGATGAGCCACCGAGGGAAAGAATTTGTCTCGGTTGCGGCGGACGCGGAGCGGGATGTCCGAGAGCTCTTGGGTGTGCCCAATAATTACAAGGTCTTGTTTCTTCAGGGTGGGGCTTCCACGCAATTTGCCACGATTCCCATGAATTTGCTGCGTGGGAAAGCGAATGCCGATTATATTTTGACTGGGGCCTGGGGGAAAAAGGCCATTAGCGATGCCAAAAAGTATTGCACTGTGAATGTGGCTGCTTCGTCAGAAGATGAAAAATTTATGAGTATCCCTCCCTTTGATAGCTGGTCATTACAGAAAAATGCGGCGTATGTGCATTATACGCCCAATGAAACGATTGGTGGTGTCGAGTTTCACTGGGTGCCGGATACGGGTGATGTCCCTCTCGTGGCTGATTATTCTTCAACAATTTTATCTCGGCCTATTGACGTCGCCAAATTTGGCTTGATCTATGCCGGGGCCCAGAAAAATATTGGTCCGGCTGGAGTGACGTTAGTCATCGTACGAGATGACCTTATTGGCGAGGTGTTGCCGACGACACCGAGTGTTTTTGATTATGCCAAGCAGGCTGAAGCTGATTCCATGTTGAACACACCACCAACCTATGCCATTTACCTGGCTGGTTTGGTTTTTCAATGGGTGAAGGCGCAAGGGGGATTGGCAGCCATGGCTGCTATCAATGAACGCAAGGCCACTAAACTCTATGCAGCTATCGATGGATCCAGTTTTTATAGCAATCCTGTTGAAAAGGCTTCACGATCATGGATGAATGTCCCATTTATTTTAGCCGACCCTGAGTTAGATAAGGAATTTTTGACCGGCGCCACCGCTGCCGGGTTAACAACATTGCAAGGGCATCGTTCGGTTGGCGGCATGCGGGCCAGTATTTATAATGCTATGCCTGAATCGGGTGTTGATGCCTTGGTTGCGTATATGGCTGATTTTGAAAAACGCAAAGCCTAGTCAAGGAAGAAATTGTTACGCGTGTTGGTTCTTTTTGCATCGGAGTGACGTATGAATATTTTAATCAGTGACAGCCTTTCTTCTAAAGGCGTGGAAGTGTTAGAGCGGGCAGGGTTTTCCGTTGCGGTCAAGACCAAATTCAAGACCAAATTATCAAAAGACGAATTGTTAAAGGAAATCGCCAACTATGAGGCGATTATTGTCCGTTCAGCAACTAAAGTGACGAAAGAAGTCATTGAAGCAGGCGGTCGTCTTCGTATTGTCGGTCGTGCTGGTACAGGCTTGGACAATGTCGACACGGAAGCCGCAACTCGTCGGGGTAGGCAATACGATCACCACGGCAGAACATACGATGTCGATGATTGCCGCGATGAGTCGAAAAATTCCTCAAGCGACAAAATCTATGAAGGACGGCAAGTGGGAAAAAAGCAAGTTTATGGGGAGCGAACTGTGTAACAAGACCTTGGGTTTAGTTGGATTGGGGCAGATCGGATCATACGTCACCAAGTTAGCTCAGGGATGGTCGATGAATGTCATTGGCTATGATCCCTATCTTGCAGAAGACCGGGCCAAACAAATGGGCATTGAAGTGGTTGAGCTTGATGAATTATTCCTTCGCGCCGATGTTATTTCCGTGCATACTCCCCTGACGAATGAAACCCGAGGGATCATCAATACCGAGACTATGGCGAAAATGAAAGATGGCGTCATGATCGTGAATTGTGCCAGAGGCGGGATCATCAACGAACAAGATTTATGTGAGGCGCTGAAATCCGGAAAAGTTGCTGCAGCGGCATTTGATGTATTTGAGAAAGAACCCGTCGACCCTGAGCATTCGCTTCTCGCGTTGGATAATTTTACGTGTACTCCCCATATTGGCGCGTCCACAGAGGAAGCTCAAGAGAGTGTGGCAATTGGGATTGCGGAGCAATTCGTGGATTATTTTAAACGAGGGATTGCTCGTGGAGCTGTGAATGTACCGTCTGTGGCACCGGAAGCCTTACCAAAGTTGCAACCGTATTTAACCTTAGCCGAACGGATGGGTAGTTTTCAGGCTCAGTTGTTAAGTGGGGCTCTGAAGTCTGTCACGGTGGAATATGTGGGTGATGTCTCGCATCTGTCAGTAGCTCCTATCACCGTAGCGGTATTGAAGGGATTGCTCTCCCCTATTTTAGAAGATGTCATTAATTTTGTGAACGCTCCGATTGTTGCCAAAGAACGTGGCATTGACGTGAAAGAAGTCAAAAGCAGTGATGCTGGGGACTTTACAAGTTTGATTCGCCTTACAGTCGAAGCTGGATCAGAAACATATACCTTGGCGGGCACCCTCTTTCACGGTCAAGAACCTCGTATTGTGGAAATCAACCAATTCCATGTTGAAGTGGTGTCTGAAGGGCAAATGATTTTAATTGATAATGTGGATCGTCCCGGTGTGATTGGCATGGTAGGGCAAATCTTGGGCACCCATGATGTCAATATTGCGCGCATGCAATGCTCACGTGTTGAACTGGGAAAATCAGCACTTCTGATCATTGGGTTGGATAGTCCCCTTTCTTCTTCGGTATTAGATCTTCTCAAACAGGAGAAAGATATCCTATCGGTGCGTATGGTCGATCTTGGCTAGTATCGTTTTTCTTCTCCATTCATGACCCTTGGCCGGATGGCTTCATCGGTAGGCTCTCGTACATCGGTCTTATGAAACCGCCTCGTTCCCTCATCCCCATTGGTATTGCGACCTTATTGCCTCAGACGGCTCAACGTGTTCGTACGCTCGAAGACCAACTGTTGACCTACTTGGCCAGATGGGGTTATCAGGAGATCATTCTTCCCACCTTTGAGTATCTTGATGTGCTTTCCGTTGGACTCGCTCCGAAAATCTTAGATACGTGCTATAAATTTTCTGACCGGACCTCGGGGCGCATGCTCGTCTTGCGTCCGGATGCGACGGCACAAATTGCCAGGATGGTCGCCATGGGGTTAGGGGGAGACGTACTACCTTTACGTTTTTCCTATCGTACTACCGTCTTTCGCGATGAAGTGGAGCATCGTGGGCGAGATCGTGAAGTGTTTCAGGTGGGGGTTGAGTTGATAGGGAATGATACGGCACAAGGCGATGCTGAGATGGTGGTCATGCTGGCAGGCCTTTTCGAAAAAGTGGGTTTGCAGGAATGGAAAATTTCCTTGGGACATGTGGGATTTCTGAAAGCCTTATTATCTCGATCCGGATTGTCTGCGACAGGGAGGAAACGGGTGGAGCTAGCCGCAGCCCATAAAGATTTGCCGCTGTTAGAACAGATCTTAACCACAGAGCGTCTTCCCAGAGAAATCGTGCGAAATATTCTTCAGGTTCCTGAGCGCTGTGGGCAGCAGGACGTTCTGGAATGGGGCAAGCGTATTGCCGGGAACGATGCACAGCTCCTGAAGCCCTTGCGTCGCTTAGAACAGGTGTTTCAACAGTTAGAATGTGCCGGTGTTCAACAACATGTGTTGATAGATCTTGGAGAATTTCGTGGATTTGATTATTACGACGGGGTCGTCTTTGATGTTTTTGCATCAGGGTTGGGTCGTGAAATTGGTGGAGGTGGGCGATACAATCATTTAGTTGGTCTATTTGGTCACGATCGGCCAGCTATCGGGTTTGGCTTGGATTTAGACCGCATGTTTTGTGCCCTAGAACGTGGGGGACACGTAGGGAGCAATGGATTGGCCCCTGTGCTCCTGTTGGCTTCCGCTTCTCAATCGCGACAATCATTTTCGTTAGCCCAGACCTTACGCGCGGAAGGTATTCCTGTGATTATAGAAACGTTGGAACGGGCGCATGCATCTTCATTGCCCTGGGCGGTTCAGGAGGCTCGGCGGCGTGGGTTATCCCGCGTTCTTCTCTATGAACGAAAGAAAGGTGTCGCTACCTCGGTTCTCTTATTGGAATTGTCGAGTTCTTCCAGAAAGCCAAGACATACACGAGTCGACCTTCACGTATTGCCTCAACGATTGCGAGC
>QIMB01000415.1 GCA_003233615.1 Nitrospirota bacterium | reverse complement strand
ATACCTCCTCAAACCCGTGGCGCAAGTCTATAATTTTTTCATCCCGCCAGACCTGCAACAAAGCATCGGCAATGTCTTTCAAAATGCACGGTTTGTTCCTCGATTTTTAAACAACCTGTTTCAGGCCAAATTCCGTGGAGCCGGGATAGAAATGAGTCGGTTTCTTGTTAATAGTACATTGGGAATAGGAGGGTTGTTTGATCCTGCCAAAATCATGTTTGGCTTGGACACACCGCTCGAAGATCTTGGCCAAACGTTAGGGAGCTATGGCGTCCCGCCGGGACCCTATCTTGTTGTGCCGTTCTATGGGCCATACACCCTACGAGATGGATTTGGTTTTATTGGAGATACATTTCTTGATCCGTTTAATTGGCTGGTTCTGCCCATTTTTGAAATTGCTGATGCTCCCAGACTGGTCCAACATGATCCCACGATCACCTATGCTCAATTAGGACTCACTATTGGGGATTCAGTGAATCTCCGCGCGCTCTCACTCGAAAAATTTCAAGGTGTGGAAGAAGGCACCCTAGATTTGTATGGCGCCATCCGAAACGGGTATCTACAACAACGACAAAAGGCAATTCAAGAATAAACGGCATGTTTATCGCTCGATACCACCATCGTTTTTGTATGCACCCCGTACATCCGTAACCGGTGACTTCCACAATTCCAAGCTTCTTCTCGTATCCTACTTTAACCTAAATTGAGCGATTTTCTATGGCGACCTGCACCGATCCCTCGCGCGCCAGGGATATTTCAAAAGCCTCGACAGACCGAATAAGTCTGCCTGCATTTTTGAAATACCCTGGCATCCCAAGGTCTTGGCACATCTCATCCATACAAATCGCGCAACTTAGGTTTAAGACAAAAACCCAATAAGCGGGTATCATAAAGAAAGACACGCAAACAGAACGGCGGCATCTCTGTAAAAACCACTCTCCTAGGAGCCTGTCGGAGCTTAGGGAATCGAAAGCGAAAAAGTGGCTGAGCGAGGTCAGATTTTGACGATTTCGCCGGTCCATAGTGGGACTATGGGCCAAGAAATCGGCGAAATATGGACCGCTCAGATACTTTTGCAGCCGATTCTTCCTAAGTCCGACAGGCTCCTAAACTATCGGAAGATCGAATTCATACATGTCTGCATCATCTTCGTCTTCTCAACAGTCAAATAGTCGTATCCTCTTGCCAGCGGCGGCATTCGTCATCATCGTCGCAGGCATGCGAGCGGCAGAGCCGATTCTTGTCCCGCTGTTAATCGCGGGATTTCTCGCGATACTCAGTGCATCCCCAGTCTTTTGGTTGAAAGAGAAGGGAACTCCCGGTCCAGTAGCTCTGTTTTTGGTCATTCTTGGCGTTCTAGGATTAGGGTTCGGCTTTATTGTGTTGATTGGCACCTCATTGGATGATTTTTCCGATGCCATTCCCCGTTACCAAACTCGGCTCACGGAAGAAATGGGACCTCTCCTCCAATGGGTGCAAGGTCTGGGTTTTCAATTCAACGAAGAGTTATTGCTCAAATCCATTGACCCTGGTGCATCCATGCGACTCGTGGGACGCATGCTTTCCGGACTAGGGGGCATGCTCGCGAATTCCTTTTTAATTCTCCTGACAGTCATTTTCATTTTGCTGGAAGCTTCAAGTTTTCCCAAAAAGGTCCATGCCGCCTTTGATGACCCAAAAGGCACATTTTCGCAATTCAGCAAAATCTCCGATGCCGTAAATCACTACATCGCCATCAAAACATTATTGAGTTTGGCAACAGGTATTATCGTGGCGATCTGGGTGACTATTTTAGGTATCGACTTTCCTGTTATTTGGGGGCTCCTGGCTTTTCTCCTCAACTTTATTCCCAACCTAGGTTCAATCATTGCCGCCGTTCCGCCCGTACTCCTCGGGTATATTCAATTTGGCCTCGGTCGCGCCCTCCTCGTCGCCGTGGGGTATGTATTGGTGAACGTCATATTTGGGAATGTGTTAGAGCCAAAAATCATGGGGCGCAAACTGGGGCTCTCGACACTTGTGGTATTTCTCTCCCTGGTGTTTTGGGGATGGATTTGGGGACCAGTCGGCATGTTGTTGTCAGTGCCCATGACCATGATTGTGAAAATCGCGTTAGAAAGTCACCCCTCTACTCACGGGCTCAGTATTCTGTTGGGTTCCGAATCCTCTGTCACCAAACCTGAGAAAGGCCAGGAGATCGAGCCAACATAAAACCAATAACGCCCAATGAAATCCTGCATGAACTCCCTTCAACCCACCGCAGGATCCTGCCATCACCTATTTGTTTCAACCTCATTTCTCCAGTACCATGAATGCTTCTTCACTGAGGGACATTGCATGAGGAGATCACCAGTCCAACACCTCCATGAATAGGACAACATTTTCCAAAATCCTACTTGTGCAAGCGCTGGAAGAATCTGATCCCCACGGGCGTCATGTTCCCCTTTCAACGCGGCATCATGCAACCCAACAGGCCAGAGAGCAGCTGCAACCTTCATCGGAGAATTCGTCGGAAGCTACACTGTCTTTTCTCACGAAACGCACCGACATCATATGGGCCTTTGTGAACAAAGCCTTTCCTCGCCTCTCGCAATCCATACACTACTTGCACATAGACATTCCCACGGCCTTAGTGGCAATTCCAGCCCTAGGGGCGGGACTACTCATGAACGGGCTTGGAGAATCACAACGGGTGAATGTTCTCAACTTTCCCCTTCTTCTGTTGCTCCTGTGGAATGGTGGAATCTACCTCACCTCTGCCTTGTTCCCCTTCGTAAAAACCTCGGTGAAGACCTCATGGCTCGACTCGGCTGCCATGTGGCTATCCCAACGAGCAAGAAGTTGGGGACAACGTTCCTGGCCCTTCAGACATGGTTCAGATACTGCTACTGCCCCTTGGATGCATGACACCACTGAACGATTCACCGCACTATGGTGGCCTCACGTTCAACCTGTCTGGACGCACCGTCTGCGCCAGCTCCTTCATCTGGGAGCTGTCTGTGTAGCCGTGGGGATTATCCTCAGTATGTATGTCCGTGGCCTGGCGCTCGAATACCAAGCGACGTGGGAAAGTACGTTCCTCTCAGCAAACCAGGTTCAGGGACTCCTTCATACCCTTTTGGGCCCTGCCTCATGGCTCTTGCAAGTTCCCTTTCCTGACGTATCAGAAATCGTCAGCATTCAAGCTCCCACCTATGGCCCCGCAGCCCAGTGGATTCACATGTGGGCCGTGACCACCATCGCAATAATAGTGGTTCCCCGCAGTATTATGATGTGGGTAAGTTACCGGTCTCTGAATCAGGCCAGGGAAACATTGGTGTTGCCACTAGAGCACCCCTACTTCGTCCATCTGTTGGCTCCGGACCGAGGGCAAGAAATACAGGTGGACGTCATGCCCTACAGCTATCGACCGTCATCAGAGGCGAAAAATTTTCTGGACCGTGGGTTTCTCGATCTCTTTGGAAATCTGGCTACCATCCAATGGCAACAGCCCATACCTTTTGGTCAGGAATTCTCACATGCTCCCAATGTCGCTGCCTCTATTCGCAATTTCGTGGTGATCTTTAATGCAGGACAAACGCCGGAAGGCGAAGTCCAGGGGGAATGGCTTCATTCCATTCAAACACAGATCAATCAGGCCAACGCAGAGTCAACACTGCTGGTCCTTCTGGATGAGGAGCCGTATCGCCAGGCTATCGATGACACTCGGGTCACCGAACGCCGACAGGCATGGCAACGCCTGAGCACGCAATACCATCTTTCACTCACCCCGTTTGACGTACGTACCACCTCGCTCGACCAGTTCCTTCGGCAAACCCAAGCCAAACAGTGGCCTGCTTCCCGGTAAAACACAGATCCTCATGCCACCCTCAATTACGCTATCTCTGATTTCCCATACCAACACAGGGAAAACCACCCTGGCCCGCACACTCTTGCGCAAAGATGTAGGCCAGGTGCTGGATCAGGCACATGTCACGCTCCAGAACGAAGAATTCCTCTTGCTCGAAACAGCGAACGGCCTGCAGTTGAAACTCTGGGATACGCCCGGGTTTGGCAATAGTCATAAACTGTTGAAGCGACTTCAAGGCCTCTCCAATCCTATTGGCTGGCTGGTGTCACAAGTCTGGGACCGATTGGCCGACAAGCCATTTTGGTGTAGTCAGCAAGCCATTCGAAATGTCCAGGACGAGGCCGACATCGTCCTCTACCTGGTCAATGCCACAGAAGATCCTGCGATGGCTGGTTATCTCCAACCCGAATTGGACCTCCTGACCTGGCTCAACACACCAGTCATCGTGCTTCTCAATCAAACGGGATTGGTCGATCCTGACCGACAATGTCAACTGGAACTGCGCTGGAAACAGCAGTGGTCATCCTATGCCGTGATTCAGGATGTCATGAGTTTAGATGCCTTTACGAGATGTTGGGTGCAGGAAGACCTCTTATGGAATCGCATCGTGCAGGCACTACCAGAACATCAACAACCCATCATGTCCCAACTCTCTAAGGCCTGGCATGAACAACAGCTCGACATACTACAGAAGAGCATGCATGTCATTGCCAAGATGCTCCTCGAGACGGCGAATGACAGCGAAACGCTACCTCAGGAAACCACAGGACAGTCCATCAAAACCCTGGTCACACATGCTATCCAAGCCATGGATCAACGACTGGCTCATCGCATCTCCACCCTGAGTACCCAATTGATCACACTCCATGGATTATCAGGTGACACTGCACATACCATTCAATCCAGACTGGACGATGTCACCGTTCCCGGTGAACGAAAACCCTGGGAAGAGGAAAGTTTTTGGAGCGGACTGATGGGCGGTGCGGCTGCGGGTTTCGCGTCAGATGTGGCCACTGGTGGATTGTCACATGGCATCTTCACCATTGGCGGAGCCATTCTCGGCGCGTTGGGGGGCACCGCATATGCGAAGAGTCAGGATGAGAACGATCCGAACCAGATCTCATGGGTATCTGACTTTCTAGACCGTCAAACACGGGACGCAATCTTACGTTATTTGGCCGTCACCCATTGTGGGCGAGGACGAGGGGACTACACTGATCCTCGTGAATTTCCCCTCTTCTGGCAACAAGAAACGGAACATGCCTTGGAAGAACAAAAAGAAAGTCTGCATGGTTTCTGGAACAACCTCCAAACCTCCACCTTTTCACCTCGTGAGCAGGAATCCGATGACCTTTTAGCACAACTCCTCACTCAGACAACCAAAAACATTTTGTTGAAATGCTATCCAGAAGCAAGAACCTGGCTGTAATCATCTCCATGTCTTCACGTAAAGGTGTCAGGAACCTTACAATTTCCGGTTTTCTCATCGTGTAAGTATTTCCTTTAGGGTAGTCGGAGTATCCTCTAGCACTTGCCCGCCAGCCTGGAAAGCAGGGTAGGGGAATATCTCTATTCTCATGCATATATCTTAACATTCTCCCAGAACATGAAGAGAAGTACTATCATCAACCTGATATGGATGCCATTCGATCTGGCACAAGAGCATTCCGTCGGTGACAAATATTTTCCACGATGTAGACGAATACGCCACACCTACACCCAAGCGTTGCCGGAGTTAGGAATTTTGGCGTGCGAGCACTGGAACCTGTAATTATTTCGCTCATTTGTAGACTGCTTCTCAGCACTTCATCAATTCCCTC